>JANMUW010000110.1:0-5643 GCA_031392105.1 Acidobacteriota bacterium
CGAGCACCACGATTGCGTCGCTGCTTAGTGCTACCGCGACGGCAATGCTTAACAGCGTGAGAAATTTGCGTCGATCCATCACTCACCTCCATAAAGAAGTGAGGGCGAGAAAAAGCCACGTCCTCGAACTCAAAAGTGTGAGAAAGAAGCTTATTGAGAACTTATGTGGGACGGTTGGATTTTATTCCTATCGCGTTAGTTGTCAATCGGCATTGGCCGATTACGCGTTGTCGGGGGAAACTAATTCGCTCGAATATCGGCCATTCGCCAAATTGCTAAAGTGGCGTCGCCGCTGTTCTAAACGACCTGATCCTAGACGTCAAAACCGAAACAGTCGGTTCAGTATTGGCGTCACTCTCCGGCTCGATTTAATTTTAGAACCTTGGGCTATCCACAAATAATTCGCCGGCATCGGCCTGCGAGGCACTACCAGAGCGGCTCACAGGTTGGCTCCCGCTAAGGGGCAATGGCCCGAGGCCACCCCGTATCCGCGCGGTCTCTGGCAAGGCTGTTTTTTGGAACCAATACTCGCGTCGATTTCGAAGAAACGATCGCGTATTCTCGGCCATAAGCGTTCCTTCGACCTCGCCCGTGGCTATTCACGATTTTGCGCTCAAAGTGGACATTAAGCGAAAGTGCGTGGCGCCAACTGAGCGGAGCGGATGGCGCACTCGTAACGCCCTCCAAAAGTCGAACGTTCGTCCGCGGTGTTGAATACAGGGTGGAATCTACCGGGACGAATGCAAACTCGGAATATTCTCGGGACCTAGTCGCACGTTGATTGAAATCTGAAACCCGCGTAACCTACTTTCCATGAAAAAGTATCCAACGGCTCAGTTTCACTGCTCCGTCTCCTCACCATAATAGGAGCACACGATGAAATGGTTCCACATTATTTGGCTAGCAATAATTGGTGCGCAGGTCTCCGCCCAGCCTACCATTCCAGCTGGGACGTCGGATATAACAGTTCTGGAAAAGGAGTGGAGGCGCGTTGACCGCTTCGTTCCAAACGCTCCGCCCCCCAAGCGCATTTGGAAAGGTGAACCGCTTGTGCATCCGCGCGGCATCATGCTGGAAAGCGAAACCAACATTCTGTACGTGACTGATCCAGGCGAGCCTGTAAAAGACCCGATTAATAAACCCGCCAGAATTGTTTCGTTTCGAATTAAGAACGGAATCCCAAGTTCCCCCTCCATCTTTTTCTCGAAACCTGGTTTCATGATTAGCGCGAAATGGGGTTTCCCAGCAACAATCAAAGGCCAAAAACAGATTCTCGTAG
Organism: Acidobacteriota bacterium; assembly: GCA_031392105.1. Classification (GTDB taxonomy): domain Bacteria; phylum Acidobacteriota; class Blastocatellia; order Pyrinomonadales; family Pyrinomonadaceae; genus OLB17. The sequence goes on from JANMUW010000110.1 coordinate 1,280, forward strand.
CTGACCAAGGCGAAGGAAGCGGCGAATACTTGTTTTCCGGAAGGGGAGCGAAAGTCTTCTCAGTACCCATTCTCGCAGATGGGGCAGCGGGCACCCCAGTAGTTCTCTGGGAGGGTAAGCCATTCGTATGCCCCACTGGCATAGCTCTAGTCGGCGAGGTTATTTACATTACCGATCCGTGTGCCGGCCCGCCGCGTGCTCGTCAAGACAAACCGGATATCACTTTTCCAAGTTCGGCGATCTTTGCACTGCCGGCCTCGGGGGGAGCGGAGCCAGTGGTACTAAAGAGCGGTGCGCCCTTCACTTCGTTGATCGGCATTTGCATTCTTACACCCGGAGAGATAATAGTGAACGATACCGATTCGGGTCGACTGGACCCCACATCTTCTGGAGGAAGACCGGGTTTCGCACCTCCCGCTGGGGCAGACCGATGGGTAATGCGCATTCTCGACGAAAAAGGGCCGGTACTCTCCAGTCCGAAACGCACGCCCTTTATAGAAGAGGGATCGCTCACTCTAGTCTTTTCTAAATCGTTTATTGCACGGTCAAAATCCCAAAAAGAGCCCATTCGCCTTGCGACCAGAGGGCAATCTCGCATTCTCCCGCTTAGAAAGACTTACCGAGGAAAACTTCTACGAGTGTCTCCGAAGACCCCAATCTCCGAAGCATACTTGGATATCAGGAAATTGCAGCAAGTTGGTGGCAAGGTAAAACTGAATGTCGGAAGCGATGTTACGGAAGACACTGTCACGATTGACATCGATGTGCCGGGCGACATGGAACATGTAGTCATTGTCGAAAAAAGCAAATCCCAGCCGCTGCTGCTTAAGGACAACAAGCACGGTGGTGCGCGGCGTGTGGGGCCCTTCTCCGGTGGAAGTTTCGGGGGAGGAGGGGGTGGCAGATCCTTTCTACGTTTCACGACTGATAACGCGCCTGGCCACGGCGCGGTGAATATTTATAGAGATGAGGGAGGGCCGGTTGCTATTCTTGCAAAAGGATCGCCTTTGGAACGACCTGTCTCAGGCCAGCTAAGCGCGGACGCCAAAACACTTTGGGTCGTCGATCAGGCAAATGGTTCGTTGTTTTCGCTAACATTCCCGTCCGAAGCAACTTTCGATACGCTCTTCCCGTCTGAGGCGGAACCGAGCAAGTGACATGTCGAATGGGTACCCTGAGTGTTTCTTCGTATCATTTCCGAAGGTCACGATTGTTTGATTTTTCCAAAGTTGGTTAGGAGCCTTCAATCAGACTCGACGGGGTACTTCTGTACGTTTCGAACATCGATCGTTCAATAGACTTCTATCAACGGGTCCTCGGTTTGGAACTGGCGGGGAAGCCCGCAGAGCATTTCGCCGTTTTTCGATTAGACAATTCTTGTCTTTACCTGCATTCCGATACGGGGCGAAGTTTAGATCGAGCGACGGTGCCTGCCGGGTCTTCGCGAGGACTTGGTGTCGTGATTCATCTACAGCACGAAGATGTCGACAGTTTCGCTTTGCACGTCGACGGTTGTGGCTATCCGATTTCCCTTCGACCGGTAACCCAAAACTTTGGCCAGAGGCAGATGTATCTGTACGACCCTGATGGGTATAACGTCGTGGTAATGACCCCAATGAGATCCGAATAAAGCACCTAAATTCACAAATTGAGTTGGAGTCTAATCTGTGCGATCTCGGTATCAGTTCGTAGACTACGGCGTTTACCATCAACCCAGATGTAGTTAAACATCAGTCTGACTTTCGGGTTGATGTACCAATTCAGCGCGAGTGTTGTATTCCGTTCCCGGCCGCCCTCTACCTCACCACTATCGAGATCTAAAACGCTGTAACGTAGCGCGGTTTCCCACGCACCAAATCTTTTGTGGTGAGGTCTAATGGAGTTGAAAGCTGCACGGCTTGAATCGTACCGTCTCGATTCACCCGTCAAGAAATAGCTAGCATAAAGGTAAGAGCCCCAAAAAAAGGGATCTGGCCGATCGCCCGTGCGGCTCGGCCATGCTGCTAGATACTCTCCTTGAAAGGATAACGCACCGCGGACGTAAGCGAACTCAAGCCCCGCGCCTTTATAACTTTCTACAAAATCGATGTCGCGAGTATCTACGAGTCTTGAATCTGTCACCGCGCTTTCTGGACGAGCGGCAAAACGAAGAGACATCGAATCAGGGCGGCGGACGAAGTATGAGCCACCTACATGAAGCGCTGAAGTATCGTTGTCGGCGACGCTGTACACGATGCGGCTACTGACACCCGTGCCAGCATCGGACACGGTGTTCAAATAGGTTCGTCCGAAGGCGCCTATGTGCAAAAAGAGCGGTTTCTTGACGTAATACGCAGCACCCCCAAAGTGATAGAAGGGAACAAAGGTGAATGGAAGCGCGCGCTCCATGAATGTATTGGCGCGCTGGCTGGTCGATGCTTCGAGCCCAACCGGCTCATTCATTTGCCCGACCTCGAACATAAGCGGGTTCAGTGCTTTGTAGGTTAATACGCCGTAACGCAGTTGGGTCTTGTCACGCCCCGCAAAATGTTCCCGGAATTCATATTGAAGCAGGTAGTCGGTAGTTGAGGTGAGCTTCCCAGCGACTCCTAGACGCGCACTGGTGATCCTATCACCCGCGACGAGAACGGGTCCCCCATCCCCGTAGTCAGCGTAATCCCAAAACAGTCGACCGACGATCCGTAAACTTCGCTCGCCGTCAGCGGATTGCCATTCGTTCCATTCTGTATCCTTTGCTGCTGCAAGATTCAAGATCGCGATATAAATACAGGCTACGGAAGTCACGGTGCCGCGACGAGCTCGATACATTCTGTTCTCCCCCTTATGGCAACTCTTCTGAAACAGCAAACTACTTTTGAGTCAACGCAAACTCAAGATAGTGGCGACAATATCACGCTATATTTATAGCTGTGCGAGAAGGGGCAACTAAGGGGCGTAGACTACGAGATGTAGCGTATCACATTCAACGGAAGGCGGTCAGACAGCCAGAACAAGAGTTTGGTAGCCGCCTCGTCGCTTGGGAAGTGGCTGCGGTTCTTCACGATCTTATGCAATTGGATATGCAGACTTTTGATTGAGTTAATAACCGGTATGATATCGGTAACGCCACTTCCGTACCCGACCATTGCAGCTTGGCGTATGTTGTGACCAACCGGGACAGGGGCGTTGGGGAGCCCTCTGGGTGGGCAGGCCGTTCATATACGATGAACTGCGAGCTCGTGTTAGTAGTTGGCCTCCCCGTCGACGCGCCCGGTTGCGCTGCGCGCACTCAGTTCGAATAAAGGACCAGACTACTTGTTCGAGAATTGTTTTGGGCAAATCTTACAGTTACAGTAAACAGCCAATCCTCGTAGCACCAAGTCGCCATGGTGATCCGGGTTGGGATGAAACTGGGATTTATTCCGGGCTATTGACGGTCAAAAATCCTAGTGTCCAGTTTACGTTCATAGCGGACCGTTATGCAAAACCGCCGAGAGGCGGCAACGGGTCGCTATGTAAAGATTTACATAGCGACCCCTATGCACAGTTCGCAACTATGTCGAGTTGTAAGTTGAATGGGCAACTTTCCCCTATGGCCACGATGCATCGTTGCACGCGAATACTCTGCATAGTTTTGTCAGATACAAGAGCGCTTACGGTGCGCGGCTGTAAGCGTCTTGATCGGTAAACGTACGTGCGAGCGTACCGCCAGCATCGAGTGTCAGGAGCAAGGACTTCGTCGGACTTTTTGGCGATTGGTAAGGCCTATTGAATCGCGACGCCAACCCGTTTGGCCGCAGCGACCGAAACTATGTAAAGATTCTTCGAACGTCTCCAGCGCTTTTGCCGCGTTAATATTGCGGGGAAAAGGCGCATGGATGAGGAACTGCTCATAGTTGCGAACTGTGCATAGGGGTCGATGATGTATCCAAATACCGACCCCAGACGGGTTTACGACGCTACGACATGAATGCGCACGTCGTCGCAGCGGATGATTTGCTCCGCACGGATTTTGCACGTTTGCGCAGTTCGATCGCGCCGTCGACCGAGACATCGCGCCGATTCACCTGCAAGTATAGAAACGGCGCTCATTCGTGGAAAGGGCCAGGGCCTGGTTCGCTCCTATTCCACTCGGTTTATTTTGGGAATCTTGGGCTATCAACAAAAATAATTCTTAGGAATCGGCCTGAGAGGCAATACCAGAGCGGCTTCCGGGCCGGTCAGTGCTGGAGGGCAATGGCCCGAGGCCAGTGGCTAGCCTAAGGCTACCCCGTATCCGTGCGACGTCTAGCAAGACTGCTCATTAGTACTAATTAGTATCGATTTCTAATGAGCAATAACGCGCTCGGCCACATCCGAGCATTGAGGAGATACCAAGACGGATG
>JANMUW010000199.1:0-5279 GCA_031392105.1 Acidobacteriota bacterium
GGACATCGTGTACTCGCGATACTCACTAATCAGATACTGGTTGAGTTTGATAGCTCGTAACGCAAAGGCAAATGACTTGTCGCGTAGGAGATTTTCTTTCATTCACCATTCACCGCTCACAATTCATAATTAAAAACGCCTACGGCTTTTTCTGCGCTTCCGCCGCTTTCTTGTTCAGCCATTTCGCCCAGCGTTCGATCATCGGTCTGAATGGTTTGAAGAGCTTTGCGCGAATGCTGCCTTGCGATTGCTGTTCGCTCCAGGCTCGTAGATTCTTCTCAGCGTATTGTCGGATCTGCGGCTCAAGGTTTTGTTTCTTGACCGAATGCTTGAACGTCATGTGATAGTGCTGGCCGACGAGTGAAAACATGAGGCCCGCAAGATTGCCTTTGAATGAGCTTTTTGCCATCCACTTCTTGGCAAATCCTTCGGTCGGCTGCAACAGCGCTCCCATCGACAACTCGACCCACGGCTGCTGGTTTGCCTGCCGTGGATGATAGAGTCCCGGGAGGTCCCCCTTCATCGGAACGTTCAAGTTCTTCAACCTCGGATCATTTATGAAATCAACGAGCTTCACCTTCTCAATTCCGCGCACATGCTCGCCCGGCAGAAAATCGAGCGCCTTCTGTATGTGCTGTTCCGTGTACGCCGGGAGATCTATGGTCGCCTGGTTTTCGATCTTAACTTTTGTAACTTTTGCAGTCTTTTGTCCTGCAGTCTGTATTGCCATAACTTTGCTGTAGATTGTAATTGGAAAGCCTGCATTAGTAAATTCTGCGACAGTGCTGTGGCGCCGGCGCGACATTGTGTTTCCCTGAGACTACGGATTTCTTTGACCGTTCCGTTTATTCCGCCTCTGCGTCCTCTGCGAACTCTGCGTGAAATCAGGCTTTTTTCACGCAAAGCTCGCAGAGCACGCAGAGGGAAGATGGTGGCATGGAGATTGTTAATGAAATACGGCGGAGCGATCTGCTTTCATGAACCAAACAACAATCTCACGCGAAATCTCTACGGTCGGGGTCGGACTGCATACGGGAGTCGACGTCAACCTGAAACTGAAGCCGGCACCCGAAAATACGGGGTACGTTTTCGTGCGCACCGATCTCGATAACTTCGAGATCCCGGCGTCGGCCGAATACATTTCGCATTGCAGTTACGCGACTACCCTGATGCGTCGGGGCGTCGTGCTTTCAACTTGTGAGCATCTTCTTTCGGCCCTTCGAGGAAGCGGCGTGGATAACTGTTTTATCGAACTCGACAACATCGAGATCCCGATCATGGATGGTTCGAGCGAGGATTTTCTCGAGCTGATCAAGCAAGCCGGTGTCGTTGAGCAGGACTCACCGCGTCATCATTTTCGTGTCCTCAAGAAAATATCAATTGATCAGGACGGACGTCGCATGTCGATCGAGCCGTCCGACAAGTACGAGATCGAATGCGTGATCGAGTTTTCACATCCATTCATAAACAAGCAGTCGCTCCATTTTGTTTTTGAGAATGGATCGTTCGGTCGCGAGATCGGATCCGCCCGGACGTTCGGGTTTACGACCGAGATCGAAATGCTGCGCAAAGCAAATCTCGCGCTCGGAGGATCGCTCGATAATGCGATCGTACTCACACCCGACGGGATGCTGAACGAGACGCCGCTTCGTTTCAACGACGAATTCGTTCGTCACAAGATCCTCGATATCATCGGCGATTTTGCGCTCTTGGGCATGCCTCTCCTCGGAAAGATCACCGCTGAAAAAAGCGGCCATGCCGTGCATGCCGCTTTGATGAGCAAGTTGTTGAAGGCCGAAGGTGCGTGGGAAGTCGTCTGACCGAAGCGCAGCCATGACTGAAGCGGCGCCATGACTGGAGCGCAGGCATCCCTGCCTGCATGAGCGTCGCTTCGACGCGAAAAAGCGCGAGCAGTGTCGACCTATTATCGTCTGCCGCCGCTGAAAAACGCGGCGTTGCAGGCAAGGATGCCTGCGCTCCAGTCAGGTCGTTTCCCAATCTGCAGTATGAAACGTCCCTTCCCGATCGATCCGCTGATAAGTATGAGCGCCAAAGAAATCGCGCTGCGCCTGGATCAGATTCGCCGGCAGCCGTTCGGACGCATATGACTTGAGGTAGCTCAGTGCCGAGCCGAACGCCATGCATGGCACGTCGGCAGCGATCGCGAACTTCATCGTCGCCTTTAACAATCCCTGTTCGTTTCTAATCGTCGTTCGAAATGCGTCGCCAAGCAAGAGATTCGCAAGCTTCGGATCGGCTTCGAATTCTTTTCGCATTCCCTCGAGCATCGCTGCTCGAATGATGCAGCCGCCTCGCCAAATCTTTGCGATCTCAGACATGTTCAGGTCGTAACCTTTTTCACTCGATGCCGCCTGCAAGAGCGAAAAGCCCTGCGCGTATGTGACGATAAATGAAAGGCGGAGGGCGGATTCGATAAATCCGATGGTATCGGGAGCGAGCGTTTCATCGATCTGAACATCCTGAACGATGCCGAGTTTGCCGTCGGCTACGACACGCTCGGCTTTCCGCGCCGAGATCTGACGCATCGAAACCGCCGAATCGATCGTCGGGATCGGAACGCCGAGATCCATGGCGGCCTGTGAAGTCCATTTGCCGGTACCCTTCTGGCCGGCAGTGTCCAGGATCTTCTCAACGAGCGGCAGCCCGTCTTCGTCTTTCTTCCGAAGTACGATCGATGTGATCTCGATCAGAAATGAATTCAGCTCACCTTGATCCCACTTCTCAAACAGGTCGGCAGCTTTGTCATCGGTGATATTGAATCCCCGACGCAAGAGATCGAATGCCTCGGCGATCAACTGCATCAGTCCATACTCGATGCCGTTGTGCACCATCTTTACGAAATGCCCCGCCGACCCGTTGCCGACATGTGAGGCGCACGGCTCGCCGTTTACCTTCGCCGACGCCGCTTCGAAGATCGGGCGAACGTGCTCGTAAACTTCGGGCCGGCCGCCCACCATGATGCTCGCGCCATGCCGGGCGCCTTCTTCCCCGCCGGAGACACCCACGCCAAGAAATTCGATCCCTTTTTCTTTTAGATAAGCTTCGCGACGTTCTGTGTCGGAGAAGTGCGAGTTTCCGCCGTCGATGACAATGTCGCCCGGATCGAGGTGCGGAAGAAGATCGGCGATCACCGAATCGACCGCCTCGCCGGCCGGGACAAGCATCATGATTCGACGCGGTGTCTCCAGACCGGCGATGAAATCGGGAACATTGTCGACGCCGGTTACAGGGAGCCCCTTCCCCGCCTCGAGGAGCAGCTCGAGTTTGTCGTGATGTTTGTTGTATCCGATCCCGGAGAATCCGTGCTGGACCACGTTGAGAAGAAAATTCCTGCCCATCGTCCCGAGTCCGATCATTCCAAATTGTGCTTGACCCATACGCCGGATTATACGTCCCAGATATCCGCTTTTACCACCCCGCCGTCATACAGCGAAGGCATATCTGCGAAATTCCACCACGCGCCGAGCACCGCCTGAGCGTAGGCCCACCGGCGCACATCGACGGTCTTCATGTCGAACTCGACGGCAAATCTGTCGACCGCCGCCGCGAGTCGCTCGCGCACATCGGGCCGCTTTTCCTGCCACCAATAGAAATTATTCAGGAAGACGGCGATCTCATATCCGACATTTCCTTCCCGGCCTTTCGGATCGATCGCGAGAAATGCTGATTCACCGGCGGTCACCACATTGCCCGGATGATAGTCGCCGTGCAAGTAGAAATCGCGGGGACTGGAGCTCGAGATCTCCTCGTAAAATCGAAGGGCCTTCTCGGCATACGTCGTAGGAAAAGTGGTACCCGGATATTTCCGGAGCCCGTCAAACCATTCGTCCAAGTGACCGACTTGGCTTTCCATGTTCGAACACGAGCGGAGAATCGTATGAAGCACATCGATCGCCGGGCCGAGCGATTCTGCTTCGCGATCTTTGAAATGCTCCCAGAGGCTTTCTCCGGGCATCACCCGTTCGAGCAGTATCGCTTTGTTGCCGTGATCTTCGGCGAGCAGTTTCACGCACCCATCGCCATCTCGAGTGCGAAGATACTCGGCTTCGCCAAAGATCTCGACCGGGTCCCAGGGCGGCGCGATCTTGATGACGACCGGTTCGCCGTCGTACCTTACCGCAGGCGCGACAAAATTAAACTCTATTCCCGGGAAAGGATCGAGCGCGGTGATCGACCAGACCACTTCGAGTTGGCGTACGATGCCGGGAAGCTCTTGCAGCCACACGATTCCCGCGGAACCGCAACCGGCCGAGACGTGAGTAACGAGCTCTTCGGGGAGCCATTGTTTGGAATCTTCGCCCATCAAACTTGACGAGTTTAGCGGCCTGCTTGATTCTTATCAAATGAGATCCCTTCTCGAATCGATCAGGCCGACAACATTCATCGAATCTCAAAAACTGCGCGATTACTTCGGTCTTGATCTGACGATTGCGAGCGAGACGTTTCAGCACACCGGAAGCTTTAAGTTTCGTGCGGCTTACAATCTTGCATCGAGTGTTCCGAACGACGAGCTTCTGACCGCGTCGTCGGGTAATTTTGGACAGGCTCTCGCGTATGCTTCGAAGCTTCTCGGCAAGAAGTGCACGGTCGTCATGCCTGAAACGTCGGCCGGAGTGAAGATCGACGCCGTCCGATCGTATGGTGCGACAGTCGACCTCATCGATGTGAGCAAGATCAGCCGTAAGGCGCGAGTCGCACAGCTGGCTGATGAAATGCCGGATGCATATTTCGCAAGCCCGTACGATGACGAGTTCGTGATCGAAGGCAACGCGTCGATCGGGGACGAACTTGCGGACAAAGCTTTTGACGTAGTGATCGCGCCAATCGGCGGCGGCGGTTTGATTTCGGGGATACTCAGGGGCCTTCGAAGAAATAACTCCACGGCAAAGGTCGTCGGTGCCGAGCCATTGCTTGGGAATGACGCGGCTCGATCGTTAAAAGCCGGCAAGATCGTTCGCAACGAGTCGGAACCGATGACGATCGCCGACGGGGCAAGGACTATCTCGGTCGGAAAGCTGAACTGGCCTATCATTCGAGACGGCGTCCCTGAGATCGTTGGAGTTGCTGACGAGAATATCTGCGAGGCTATGAGACTTTATTTCAGTCTTGCGAATTTGAAATGTGAACCGACCGGAGCTCTGAGCCTTGGCGCGATTCTCGAAGATAAGAAGAAGTTTGAGGGTAAAAAGATTTGCGCGATAGTCAGCGGCGGGAACGTCGATGCCGCCGTTTTCAAAAAGATACTCGATTAGCCGTCA
>JANMUW010000413.1:0-6395 GCA_031392105.1 Acidobacteriota bacterium
CAATCTCGTTTGTTAATGCAGGTACCGAGAAGATCTTCGGCCATAAAGCGAAAAGCATGATCGGTCAACGTCTAACGATGCTGATCCCGGAGCGCCTTCGCGATGAACAGGGAGCGGGCCTGGAGAGATATCTCCAGTCGGAAAAACGGAACGTGCCGTGGAAAGCAGTCGAGCTGCCTGGATTGCATCGCGACGGCCACGAAGTGGAGCTCGAACTTTCCTTCGCCGAATACGACAATGACGGAAGTCGCTTTTTCACCAGCGTTATTCGTGACATCACGGAACGAAAACGTTCGCAGGAGGCTCTCAAGGAAAGCGAATCCAGATTCCGCGATCTTTTCGAGAACGCGAACGACCTGATCTATACGCATGATCTGCAAGGAAAATTCACATCCCTCAATCGGGCAGGCGAGAGAATTACGGGATACTCCCGGGACGAAGCCCTGAACATGCGGATCTCTCAAGTGGTCGCCCCGGAATACATCGAATATGCGCAGCGAATGACCATTCGAAAACTCGAGGGCGACGTGCCGAGCTCCTACGAGCTCGAAATTATTGCGAAAGACGGTCATCGCGTGATGCTTGAATTAAGTACACGGCTGATCTACCAAAACGATCGGCCGGTCGGGGTACAGGGTATCGGGCGCGACATCACGTCCCGTCGTGTCGCTGAGGAGCAACTTCTCCACAACGCGCTTCACGATTCGCTGACCGACCTTCCCAACCGGACAGAGTTTATGCGCCATCTCCAGGGCGCGGTCGAACAAGCGAAGGCCGACTCCGACTTCAAATTCGCCGTACTCTTCCTTGACCTCGACCGATTCAAAGTCATCAACGACAGTCTCGGCCACGTGATCGGCGACAAACTCTTGGTTGGAATCGCGAAGCGACTGATGACATGCGTCCGGCCTCGCGATATAGTCGCTCGTTTTGGCGGTGACGAATTCACGATTCTTCTCAACAAGATCGTCGACTCGGGCGATGCGACGTTGGTCGCTGAACGGCTTCAGCGAAAGCTCGCGGCACCATTTAAATTTGGAAATTACGAGGTCTTCAGTTCGGCGAGTATCGGAATCATCGTGTCTGACGAGATCGATCGCGACGGCGAGGATTTTCTACGCGACGCCGATACCGCCATGTACCGTGCAAAGGAATCCGGCAAGGCCCGATGCGAGATCTTCGATCGCGAAATGCATGCGGCGAATATGAACTTGCTGCAGCTCGAAACGGACCTCCGCCGCGCCCTTGGTCGAAACGAGTTCGAGGTCGTTTATCAGCCGATCGTAAATCTCGACAACGAACGCTGTTCTGAGTTCGAGGCGCTGATCCGCTGGAACCATCCGGTCCACGGCAAAGTTGCACCGAACGAATTCATTTCCGTAGCTGAAGAATCCGGCCTCATTATCCCGATCGGGCGTTGGATACTCGAGGAGGCATGCAAACAAACGCGTCTTTGGCAGAAGAAACTGGCGCCTTATGAAAAACTTTCGGTCAGCGTCAACCTGTCGGCGAAACAGTTAATGCATCCCGCTCTCCGCGGACAACTTGAAGAGATCTTAAAGACGACCGGATTGAACCCGCGATTCCTCAAGCTCGAGGTAACGGAGAGCACAGTCATCGAGCGAAGCGAGACCGCTCTCGCTGTGCTTTCAGAAATCAAGGCTCTCGGAATCTCGCTTTCGATGGACGATTTCGGCACCGGATATTCCAGTCTAAGCTACCTCCATCAGTTCCCGTTCGAACGTTTGAAGATCGATCGTTCGTTCGTCGACAAGATGGACCACGATCCGAAAAGCGAAGCGATTGTCAGGACGATCCTTCTGCTTGGGAAGAACCTAAATATGGAAGTGGTCGCCGAAGGTATCGAGGTCGGGCGCCAGTTGGACCTGCTCAGACTCCTCGACTGCGGCCTCGGACAGGGATTCCTGTTCGCACGGCCGCTGAATGCAGTCGAGGCGGAAAGTTATTTGATCGGACAAGCGACCTATGATGCGCCTCAAGCTTACGATCCAGCGACCGATCTTCTCGAAGTTCCGAATATCCAGTAGGGTTACTCGAGCTTAAGCACGACGGCTCGCCCTTTCCATATGAGTTGCCTCCGGCTTCAGCCGGAGGTCAGCGGCCCAGAGAAGTTCGGCTAAAGCCGGAGGCAACTCATAAGCACAAGAGACGGAGGCGATTCATGACAGGTTGATAAGGAGCGCTTCAGTACGGCCGGCCGCCTTTTCATTCGCACTCCTCATTTCTCACTATTCACTTCACGGCTGTAACAGGCGAGCGTGGTTTCGCATTCTTCACGTACTTATCGAACCACTGGACCATTTCGTACAGGGTATGCTCGATCGACTCCTTGGCGGAATAACCGTGTGATTCGAGCGGCAGCATCACCAGCCTCGCCGTACCGCCGTTGCCGCTGATTGCCGCAAACAGCCGTTCGGACTGTATCGGAAATGTTCCCTGATTGTTGTCCGCCTCACCGTGCATCAAAAGGATCGGCTCGTTGATCTTGTTCGCGAAAAAAAACGGCGAAATGTCGGTGTAGAGTTTGGTCGCTTCCCAGAAATTTCGTCGTTCGCCCTGGAATCCGAACGGCGTGAGGGTACGATTATACGCTCCGCTGCGGGCGATGCCGGCGCGGAAAATATCCGAATGGGCGAGCAAGTTTGCCGTCATGAACGCTCCATAGCTGTGCCCACCGACGCCGACACGGTCCGGATCCACGACACCCATCTCGACACCTTTATCGATCGCCGCTTTTGCGGAATCGACGATCTGCTTTATGAATGTGTCATTGACGGTTTCGGGATTGCCGACCACCGGCATTGTCGCGTCATCGAGCACCGCATAACCCTGCAGTAAGAAGAACAGGTGCGAGATACCGCCGATCTGCGTGAAGCGATTTGTCGAGCCTGAAACCTGGCCGGCCGTCGCGGCATCTGTGAACTCCAGCGGATACGCCCAGACGACCGTCGGCAGACGTGTTCCTTCTTTATAGCCCGGAGGGGTGTACAGCGTAAACGAAAGATCGACTCCGTCGGCCCGTTTGTATTTCACGAGTTGCTTTCTGATGCCGCGAAGTTGCGGCGTGGGGTCGGCGAAATCTGTGACCTTGCGATCGACGACCGCAATGCACTGCGTCCCGACGGGACACACCTGGTGAAAATAGACATTCGGCGGTTCTACTATTGATTCTTTTCGAGTGAGGAACGTCGTGCCGTTCTCATCGATCATGCCGAGGAAACTTTCGTATATCTCGGTCCCCGAACGAAATATCTCCTCGGTCTTCAGTGTCTTCAGATTCATTCGCCGGAAAAACGGCCGATCGCCCTCGGGTGAAGAACCGGCGCCGGTCAGGAAAATATCGTCGCCGTTCTGCCGGATAACGCTATTACCATTCGGGAGAATTTTCGTGACCGGTGTACCAATGTCGTTGTAGCGGTCGTTGACGCTGAGATCCGAGATCATCTTCACGTTCGAAGAACTTCGGTAGTCCGCCATGAAGGTGCGGCGACGCTGAGTGTCGCGGTTGTAGTCGAAGAACCACATCATGCCGTCCTTCTCGCCGAACATGCGTCCCTGATATCGATTCTCGATCTTCACAAGCTCAGCCGGCCCCGTCGAGAACGGAGCGGCGAGAGTCATCAGCTTATCGCGTGGCGTGATCTTCTTCCGCGGATCGCCGCCGTCGAGAGCTTCGGCCCAGATCAGGGTCGACGGCTCAGTCGGGATCCAGCCATAGCTACGCGGACCGGTCTGCACGCCCTGTATCGGAAACGCGACCTGCAGTGGAATATTCGCGACGGTATAAACCTGTTTGCCGCTCAAGTCCCAAACTTCGACCTTCTTTGGAAATCGGAAAAATGGAAACAGGTATGAGAAAGGACGCTGTATCCGCGAAGCGAGAATGTACTTTCCATCCGGCGAGAAATCAGTATTGTCGAAGATCGCCGGCTCACCGATGGTCTTCACCTTTCCGTCAACTCCGATAAGCGCGAGCTGCGATGTCGCGTAATATTCGAAGAGCTTTTCGTCGTTCGGGCTTTTCAGCAAGTCCTGAAATGTTTGAACTGCTCCGCCTCGTCCAGATGTTTCCTGAATGTTCGGTTCATTCGGCGTGGTGTTCTGATACAGCGGTGCGACGCCGCGTTTCGCCGGGACGGTTGTCGCGGAGATGGTCCGCGAATCTTCCCATGAAAATCCGCCGAACGCGGTGTTGATGTAAACACCTTTGACCTTCGACGCTTTCGCCGTTGCTGATTCGATCAGCCAAAGCTCTACGCCGGCCGGCGTAATATTTCCCGCGGCAATATACTTCCCATCGGGCGACCACTGCGGAGAGAATATCTGCGCACCCGCCGGAAGGCTCACGGCTGTTTCCTTTCCATCCGCAATATTTTTCAATTTCAGGCTGACGAAATATTGCTGGCGATGTTGACCGTTCGTATTCGGATTGATTCGCAAACCCGCAATCCGGAGCATCGGCTGAGCGAGTTCCGAGATCGGTGGATAACGTAATGGTTCTAGCAGCGCAATGCGGTCGCGCACGGGCGAGACGGAGACTGATGGAATTGCCGGGGAATTTAAGACGTCCATGATGGCTTTGGACGGCGCCTGATATCCTGGCTCCTGAGCAAACGCGAAAACGGGCAAAAGGAGAATCGCAAATGACAAGATAAGTTTGGTTTTCATTTTTTTTCTTCGCGGCTTGCCGCACTCCACTGCGGCGAGGCTTGCCTCGCCGATGTCTTAGACTTAAAGATCGCGGCTCCGCCGCCGTCGGTGGCGCAGCCACCCAAATCCGTCGAGATCGACGGCGCGGCACGCCTCGCCGCTCTGCTTATTGCGGCTTAGCCGCTCAGAAGCTCGTTCCTACTCCTTCTGCATTCCATCAATGATCTTCCCCACGATCGCCGGTATCGGCTCGCGATCCGCGGCGTGATTTTCGGTGAAGATCACTAGAACGAATTTTAGACCGTCAGGAGTTTCGATATATGCCGCGTCGTGCCGCGACTTGCTCGTCCAACCAGCCTTCGACCAGAGCTTCGTACCGGCCATTTTCTTGTCCACAAGCGCTTTGCCGGTAAACCCAGTCGCCTGATTATCCTGGTCTTTTGATTCCTTGAACGGATCGCGTTTCATCAAATCCATCATCTGCCGGCTCCGATCCGCGTCCACTACTCGTCCGAGCGCTATCTCGGCCATCAAGCGTGCGGTCGCATTCGTCGTCAGCATGTTACGATTCTCGCCCTTGTACTTTCGTGATTGCTGTTCGATTCCGTATGCGTCTTCGCAGAAAGTTTTCTGGTTGACGTTGATTCCCGTGTAGCCCATCGAGGAAAAGTAGCGGTTCACACGGTTCCGTTTGTATTGCCATTTATCGAATTCTGACTGCGGCAGCTCGGCCCCGCTGGAAGTATTGGTGAGAACGTCGAGGATGTACTGAGTCGCCTCGTTCGATGAGTCGACGATCATGTCCTTCAACCCTCGCGTTAACTCGGGCGTCAATTTGACCTTGCCGTCCTGAAGCTGTTGATGAAGGGCAGCCATGTAGAACATCTTCACAACGCTCGCCGGGTAGATCGGCTGATTGCCCCGAGAGTTCGCCCAACGAAGTTGTTTCGGATCGCGGACATCGATCAGCGTTGCAGCGATCTCCTCAGGTTTGAAACTGCCGGCCGGGTACGAACCGAGGACTTGACCGATCGCGTCGCTAAGGAGAGTTTGCAGCTCCGGCGAGTCCTGCAACGTGGGTGCGTGATAACCTGTCGGTACAGTGATCTCGTTGACCTTCGCTGATTTCTGCGCAAACGACGGGATACACAGTAACGCAAAACAAAACAATATTCGCAAAAACTGACGTATTAAATTTTCCACTGGATTCTTTACGGAACGAGATTTTTTAGAGTATAAACTAAAAGCCCATTCCAAAGAAGACAGTTCGATAAGTTAAGAATGACAGATGAAAAATTAGTCCGCGGCCTCGGTCGGTGGGACCTCATTGCACTGGTAATCAACACGATAATCGGTGCCGGAATTTTCGGGCTTCCTTCCAAGGTACAGGCCTTGATCGGAAGCTATAGCCTGGTCGCCTTCGTTGCCTGCGCAGTTATCATCGCGTTCATCGTCCTGTGTCATGCGGAGGTCGCAAGTCGCTTTAGATCAACCGGCGGAGCTTATCTTTACGCGAAAACCGCTTTTGGTTCTGTTGCCGCATTCGAAGTCGGCAGGCTCTATTGGATCGTACGCTTAACCACATTCGCCGCGAACTGCAATCTTTTCGTTACCTACCTCGGATACTTCGTGCCTTCGGCTTCGCAGCCGTTAGTCCGAATTGGCACCCGCGTGCGCTTCCCGCGCGGCCTCGCGCGCAAGCTCGTCGCCACGGCGCCGCGGCA
>JANMUW010000226.1:0-1500 GCA_031392105.1 Acidobacteriota bacterium
GTGGTGAGTTGGACGAAATACAAGGCCGTCCGATTACGAGCTATTAACGATTCACGATTTACGATTTACGAATCATAAGCATTGCTCACTAATCCGCGTAACCGAATTCATTTTATCTTATAAGATTTTGTGAGTATGATAAAAACCAGAATCAAAGAATTGCCGATTCGCGGGATTGGTTTTAGAATTCAGAATCGCCTAAATTAAGTTGTCCGGCGGCTTAGTCCGAACAAGATGGCAATAAAATTCAGCCACACTTTCTTGCTTAGAAAGCTGCACCAAATCACGGGCGTCGTCCCGCTCGGGGTTTTCTTTTTTGTGCACATGTATACGAACTCCGCGGCGATGAATGGCGCGAAGAGTTTCAATAAGCATGTGCAGGACATCCACGACATGCCGTATCTCAT
Source organism: Acidobacteriota bacterium (assembly GCA_031392105.1). Lineage (GTDB taxonomy): Bacteria > Acidobacteriota > Blastocatellia > Pyrinomonadales > Pyrinomonadaceae > OLB17. The sequence continues at coordinate 408 of JANMUW010000226.1, forward strand.
CTTTCTCGAGATCTTCGGCATCTTTATCCCGCTTCTGTTTCACTCGATCTACGGCGTGCTGATCTCGGCAGAGGCGCGTGCGAACGCGGTTAGCTATTCATACGCGCGGAACTGGTTCTATATTTTTCAGCGAGCGACCGGTATTTTTCTCTTCTTCTTTCTGCTGTTTCACGTTTTCAATCTGCGTTTCGGTTTGATTCCCGGCCTCGAATCCTACGGGAACCCCGTCGCCGGAAATGGCGGACGCGCATTCGAAATTGTCGCGGCCGAGTTTAAGAACGTCGGCATTCTGACCTTCTACATTCTCGGCGTCATCGCGACGGCTTGGCATCTGGCGTACGGCTTCTGGTTGTTCGCGGTCGACTGGGGAATTGTGATTGGCGAGAAGGCCCAACGGATCACGCTGTATGCGTCCATCGGGCTTGCAGTATTTTTGTCTGCTGTCGGGCTTAATGCCGCGATCTCGTTTGTCGACAGGTGCGGTCTGTTCCCCGAATCGTTTTGTGAAGCGGCTGAGCAGAATAAGATCATTGCCCCGAGCAGTACTCCCCAACCGCGGATGATGCCTTCAAACGGCACGCCGTCGAGGCGGCCAGAGGCGCCGAGAGCCACGCCGAGGAATCAATAGTCTCAATATGGCAATAAGCGGATTAAAAATTGCGATCGTCGGTGGGGGACTTGCGGGCCTTGCTGCGGCTATGAAGATCGCAGAAGCGGGACACGAGGTCGATCTGATCTCTGTCGTTCCTGTGAAGCGCTCGCACTCCGTATGCGCCCAGGGCGGTATCAATGGCGCCGTAAATACAAAAGGCGAAGGCGACTCGCCGGCGAAACATCTCGACGATACCGTCTACGGTGGTGACTTTCTCGCGAACCAACGGCCGGTCAAGCAAATGTGCGACATGGCGCCGCAGATCATCTACTTGTTCGATCGAATGGGAGTTCCGTTCTCGCGGACGAAAGAAGGCTTGATGGATTTTCGCCGCTTCGGAGGCACGCTGCATAACCGCACCGCGTTCGCCGGAGCTTCAACCGGACAGCAGCTCTTGTACGCGCTCGATGAACAGGTCCGACGATGGGAAGTCGAAAAGCG
>JANMUW010000251.1:0-3491 GCA_031392105.1 Acidobacteriota bacterium
TGCTTTTCCGTCGCCGGTGTAGTCACCCTGGACGGCTTTATCAGTCGAAGCACCGAACTGCATCGCAAGCAATCCGGCAGTGCTGCGCTGGATCCACCATTCGGCTCCACCCGCAGCAGGACGGATGATGCCGACATCGGCCCTTCCATCGCCGTCATAATCCGAGACTACTGGCTGATCGCCCGGGATACCGAACTGGACTATTTGCGTCGGAGCTCCGGAAGATTGGGAGATGTACCAGGTCGAATTCGACGGGCGGAAGACGGCAAAGTCGGCCTTGGCATCGGCGTCATAATCAGCAGGTGTAGGAATGTCTCCGTTGGTTCCGAACGGCAGCGCGAAGAACGAGAAGTCTTCGGATCGAAGAACGTACCACTCACCTGAGGCGGGTCGGAAGAAAGCGATGTCAGCCTTTCCGTCGCCGGTGTAATCGGCCGGTGCTATCCGATCGGTCGAGCCACCAAACTGCAGCGCAAACGTCTGACCCGTCGAGCTTCGATTGATCCACCACTCAGAAGCGCCAACGATCGGACGGAAGATCCCTATGTCGGTCTTCGAATCGCCATCGAAGTCGAAGGGCACTCGTTGATTGGCGAACGCGTACTCATAAAATCCACGTCCGTGCGTCGCCACCCTCAGAACCCGATGCATCGCTTGGAACTCCATTCCAAATACAGGGACGCGCGGCAAGCCTGTGCTGAACGGCTGCCAGTTCGCTCCGCCGTCTTCAGATCTAAAAACACCTATGTCGGTTCCGGCGAAGATCTTTTGCGTATTCGCAGGATCGATCGCAAAGCTGTTTACCGGAACATCCGGGATACCGGTTCCGGCAGGCGCCCATGTCGGTGTGACCCCAAGCAGATTCGTAGTCTTCCAAACATGATGGCCGGCGGGCAGGCCGTAGCCGTTCAGAGCAACGTATGCGGTATTGGCGTTTGTCGGATCGATCGCGACCCGACCGACATATCGGGCGGGAATTGCACCTGTAATATTTGTAACGACTGCGCCGTTCACAAGAACCACGTTCCCGTTCTGCAGTCCCGCCAATCGAATGTTGTCGTCCTGCGGGGCGACTGCGATCGCAGTTACGAGAGCCGGAAGGATCCCGGTCAGATCGACCATCGTCACGCCGCGATCTGACGACCTATACAAACGAGATGTGCCGAAGTACAAAGAATTGGGATTACCCGGACCGCCGACCATCGGAGCGTAGAATCTGGTAGCGTCCGCGCAGATGATCCCGTTATTCGAATTGCCGCTCTGACATCCCAGAAATCCCGACCAGATCGGATCTCCATTCGCGTCCGTCGTTAGCGCACGTATGAATCCGATCTGCGAGTTCGTTTGATTGAAGTACGTGTGATACGCGGTCACGTTATTTATCGTCGGTGAGTTCTTGTCGATCACCGCGAATCCGCCGTCGCCGCCATCTGATCGGACCCACGTTACACCATCCGGTGCGAGAAACTCGGTCCCGTTGTCCTGCGTTCCGCCAAGCGAATAATTCCGATCTATTGGATGCAGCGCAATTCCCATGAACTGTGTGGCGCTAAAGGTCGAGTTGTTCAATGTCTGCCAAACGATGGGTGTCGCCTGTACGTTATTTGTTTTCCAAATGCCGCCGTCACTTCCGAAATATACGGTGTTCGGATCAGACGGCGCGATAGCAAACGCCTGAGTGTCGACGTGAAGGCCGCTCGAGCTGTTCGTATAGCTTCCACCGCCGTCGGTCGACCGTCCAAATACACGCGCCGGCGAACCGCCGAGATAAAGCTTGTTTGCGTCCGACTGGTCGACGGCGATAGCAATGTCGTAGAAGCACTGAGGATTACAGAAGCCGACGCCCGCCGCGAGAGGATTGAATGTCGCTCCGCCGTCGATCGATTTGTAAACGGTCCCGTTTGCAGTGCCGGTCGCGGCGTAAACGGTAACAACCGAACCGGTCTTGTTCACGGCGAACTCCGTACGCCCGGGGCTGTTGCCGTCTCCGGTTGTGACAGTACGCGTAAAAGTCGGAACGGGATCCAATGCATTGGTCGCCAGATAAACTCCGCCGTCGCCGCCCGAACCGATAACTGACACGAGAAGACGCGCCGGGTTGCCCGGCTCGGTCGCCGCATCGACGACAGAGCGGCTAGCCGCCAGCGTTCCCTGGATCGTCAGCTTTTCAAATGTAGGGTTCGCAGACATTGCGTTGACAGAACGATAGACGCCCGCGCTCGGAAGGACCAATCCGTTGTTCGTACCGCCGATGCCGGAGATTCCGCTGGCCGATGTTACAAAAATAATATTCGGATCGGTGGGATGCACGATGACACGACCGATCGATCGTCCCGTAAATACATCACCGCCCGCCGTGCCCTGATTGAGCGGGCCGGTAAGCACAGGAGTGGTGTCAGCATTCGCTATTCGATACACTCCTACTCCGCTGAAGCTCAAACCGGAAAATGTGGCTTCGCCGGTACCAACAAAAATAGTCGTCGGATCTGATGGCGCAAGTGTGATCGAGCCGATCGCGAGGCTGAACGCCGAGTCCATTATCGGCAGCCATGTCGCACCGCCGTTTAGCGAACGGTATAGGCCGCCGTACGCCGTGCCCACATACACGATATTCGCATTCGTCGGATGGACGGCGATCGCCGAAACACGGCCGCTATACGACGTCGAAGCGTTGACTGGGATCGGCGCAGGCCCCTGGAATCGCCAAGACGATTCGTCGGGCTGATTCGGCGAAGACCTCAGCGCGTCCTCGCTCCGCTCCATCTCACGAAGTGCTTTTGTGCGCGAATCCTGTCTCGCAGTATCGAAGCCTCGGAGCAGATCGACCTGCTCGTTCCGCAGGTGCAAGTATTCTTCTTTGTCGATCTTTACACTGGTTGAAGAAACATCGGGTTCGTTTTCGTCGAATACGCGTTCGAATCGGTCGGCGGACATGTACCACCAAACCGGTGCAGCAACGACAGCGATCGCAAAGAAAAAGAAAACTATTCTTACACTTTTCACGCAGGACCTCCGTTAAATAAACAGCTAGGTTCGGAAATGAGAATCGTAGGCTGCAAGGGGCAGCCGGAGTTTGTAGTTAATTAACTTAAGAGCGACTGACAGACACTATAAATGTTTTAGTCGCTGGATTGCAACGATTTCATTTTCGCTCAGCGCTTATTGCCGCAACTGTCGAGTCTTCGCCCGCGAGCGAGTTCAGGAAATCTTGTTTCGTGTGCTTAGTGTGAATCCTCGTTTCAGTCTTAAGTCCACAACCGCGAAGCGCACACGGGGTCATAACTGGAGGCTTCCGTGTTCTTTTCTTTTCCGTGCGTTCCGTGTGTTCTGTGGTTAGAAAAGGTCGCGAACCATTTGACCACGGAACACACCGAAGACACGGAGAAGAAGGCTCGGAATCCGGACCCGATCGTGATCCGCACCGCCGACGTCGACCTCGAGGGACACCTCAGGGTAACCGCCGGCGCCACGCTGGTGCGCGACTCCGACCC
>JANMUW010000270.1:0-15981 GCA_031392105.1 Acidobacteriota bacterium
TTCCTGGCCCTTGCCCTGGTTTGCTTTGTGAGCAGCGCGATGAGCCTTGTCGCCATCCTCATCCTTGGGGCTTCGAACCTCGGCTTTGCGAAGGCTATGTTCCCGACAGGCATCTCGATCTCGGCTGGAGCGGTAGCTTACCTACCCGTTTCTAAACGCTTAGTATCGGACGCACTCGCAACGGCTTACGTAACTGGGGGAAAACAGTTTAAAGGTACATGGGCGCCAAAACTCACGGCAGGAGCCTATCAGTTGATCGGTGCGAAACGTGACTCCGGCAGCAAACGAGGGCTCGTCTTTGGAATTGAGCAGCCTCTCCATCGTCGACTCAGCTTTATTGCCGACTGGAACACGGGCAATAACCGGTTCGGCTACGCCGCGGCTGGATTGAGCTTTGCTTTGACCAAAAAAAGTTATCTGTATTCCGCCTATTACGTCGGCAATTCAGGCCGTGGAAATAATTCGATCGGGATCTATTATGGCCGATACTTCTAAGACGCGACCTGGGCAGCCCGAGCAAATAGAGAGCCACGCCGGCCCGCCGGGCATCAGCGTTCGCGAATGGTTCGGCGACTGGGGCGGCAAGCTGACTGTCGTCTACGGCCTGCTGGTCATTTTTCACATCCTCTTCGTCGTATTTCACTGGGGCGGTCAAGACTTCTTATCGCCCGTCAGCAACATAATTGCCGTTGTAATCTACTCGGGGCCTTGTCTGCTCGCATGGCGTGTATCTCGCCACAAACTCCTATCGCCGAGAATGCGCCGGGCATGGCTTCTGGTCGCGCTTGCTAACCTTTCGTTCCTGATCGGCGAAGCGATCTGGCTTTACTCAGAAAACGTACTTGGGATTCAACCCTTTCCTTCGGTAGCCGACGTCGGATATCTCCTCTTCTATCCGCTGATGATGGCGGCGCTGCTTTCGATGGTCGAGCGGTTCAAGTCCGTCGAGGAACGCCTTAATTTTTGGCTGGACGCAAGTGTCATCATGATCGCCGGCGCCATGGTCATGTGGGAATTTCTGCTTCGGCGCATCATGGAATCGAGTGACGGGTACTCCCTGAAAATAATTCTCTCGATCGCGTACCCCGTCGGCGATGTGGTGCTCCTACTTGGGATCTCGTCATTGCTCTTCCGCCGGGCCGGCTTTGGAAGTCGCTCTACAATAAATATTCTCCTCGCGGGTGTCGTCGTAAACTTTCTCGCAGATCTATTATTCGGTTACGAGAACCTTCAAGGCACGTATGCCACCGGCGACCCGGTCGATGCGATGTTTACCATTGCCTGCTTTCCGGTGATGCTGGCGGCGCACCTTCAATACCTTAATTCTTCTCAAAACGCGACCGTATCGGCAAATGCACAGTCGTCGGCGCGATTGTTCTGGGTACCGTACGTCGGGGTCGCGATTGCATATCTTATCCTTCTTCAAATCGGCGTCGATGAGCCGACGTCAAGCGTCGGCATCGTTACGATAATCGCTGGCGTCCTGACCGCTCTCGTGATATTTCGCCAATTCATGTTCGTCCGCGAAAACTCGAAAGCGAACAAGGATTTGACGGTGCTCGAAGAGCGAATACAAGGCATCTACTCAGCTTCAACGGATGCGATTGGCCTCGCAGATTTTGAAGGAACGATAACCGAGATCAACGATTCGTTCATCCGCCTGACTGGATTTTCCAGGGAAGAGATCATCGGCGTCATGACTTATCGCGATTTCGTTCCCGATAACTATCTGGATCGAAGCATCACGCCCGAAATGGCGATAGAAACTGGCCGAGCGGTCGAATACGAACGCGATCTGACACGAAAAGACGGAATTAAGAAAACCGTAACGACTACGCTCTACACAGTGAACGACGCGGGTGGACAGCCCGCGGCGATGGCGATCGTCATCCGAGACATAACCGAGCGTCGGTCGCTGGAGCAGAAACTCAAGCACCAGGCAATGCACGATCCCCTAACCGGACTCGCAAACCGGGCCCTGCTGGGAGACAGCATCAAGCGCGCCTTGTCCCGCGCCCGGCGTCTAGGCAAAACAGTGGCGATCCTTTTTCTCGATCTGGATAATTTCAAGCCGGTCAATGACGCCCTCGGACACGCTGCGGGAGATGCAGTTTTAATCGCAGTCTCGGATCGACTGGGTAATTGTATTCGGGGAAGCGATATGGCTGCCCGCCTCGGCGGTGATGAGTTTGCCGTCCTGCTCGAAGACATCAGCGGCCCGGACGAAGAGATCCGGGTCGCAAATCGTATCCTCGAAGCAATAAGCTCACCGATACCGGTTGACGGAAAAGATGTCTATGTTGGAGCAAGCATTGGGCTCGCCGTAAGTTCGGATAAGAATGAAGATGCGGAGGAGCTACTGCAAAATGCCGATGTCGCAATGTACATTGCGAAAAAACAAGGCAAGAGCTGCTACGCCGTATTTGAACCGTCGATGCATGCCGCGGTGATCCGCCGGGCCCAAATCGAAAGCGACCTTAGGCTAGCACTATCTAATGACGAGTTCGAGGTCCGGTATCAGCCTATTATCGAGTTAGCGACCGGTAAGGTTTTGGCGCTTGAGGCCCTGCTCAGATGGAACAATCCCCGACGACTCGACGTTGGGCCGGCTGAGTTCATTCCGATAGCCGAGGAAGCTGATCTGATATCGGATATTGGACAATGGATCCTTCAAGAATCGTGCGACCAGGTATCCGAATGGAATCGGGGTCTTACTTTGTCGCGTCCCATATCGATCGCGGTAAACATTTCAGGCAGGCAGTTTCAGGAACCGACGTTCCTCGAGTCGCTCCAGGCAGCCCTCCATCACTCTGGATTGTCCCCGCAGAACCTTATCCTCGAGATAACCGAGAGCTTGATCCTAAAGAACACTGAGCAGAACGTCGCAACACTGCGCAACATCCGTGAGCTTGGCGTAAGATTGGCGATCGACGACTTCGGTACCGGATATTCATCGCTCAGTTACCTCCACCGTTTTCCGGTCGATATTTTAAAGATCGATCGCTCTTTTGTTGAGAAAGTAAGTTCGGGAATAGAAGGTGCGGCGATGGCTAACGCCATCATATCGATGAGCCGGACTCTGCATCTGACGACAATCGCAGAAGGGATCGAGACGATCGAGCAGGTCGAGACATTGCGTTCGCTTAGGTGCGAACTGGGCCAGGGCTACCTTTTCGCGGAACCATTAACTCCCCAGGAAACGCGTCTGTTCCTCAGCAACGCTTATTCCGAACCTGCCTTGGAACCTCTATTGCACAGCGAATCACCCAATTTTATCGTAGAAGCGGGTGATGTTCTTCTGACAGTCGCTTGAGTTGTCCTGAACACTCTTCGCAGCCGGCCTCCTGGAAATCAAATCAAAATCTTGCCTTTTGCGCGATTCGAAGACTAAAATCGCTTTCTAGACCACGTCCATAGTTCTAGGTTGGTCCGATCTCGAGCAGCTTCGTGGATCGAGACCCTTTGGCGTTTTACGCGCTTACACTTCGAGGTAGAGGAGGAACTTCTATGATTAGATTTGTTGCTGGTTTATGCATCGCATTCGTTGTACTCCTGTCGGCATATTCGGTTGACGCCGCAGTCTACATTGTCACAAAGACGGCTGATACAAATGACGGGGTCTGCGACGTCGCCGATTGCTCGCTGCGCGAGGCGATCGCCGCCGCGAACGCGACAGTCGATAACGATACGATCGTTTTCACACTGCCGCTCTTCTCCTCACCGCAATCGATAACCTTGTCCGGCAGTGAGCTTGTTGTCGCGGCCAACGGTTCTTTGTCGATTCTTGGCCCCGGTGCGAATCGCCTGACCATTAATGGCAACAACGCAAGCCGGATCCTTGTGTCTGGGGCTAACGTCGTCGTCAATATACACAACCTGCGATTCACCGGCGGTAACGGTGTCGGGGCGGTGAATACGGGCCGGGGTGGAGCGATCTACAACGTCGGCGGCACGATGGTTATTGCCAACTCGATCATCACAGGAAATTCGGCCGCCAACGGAGGAGCACTTAACAATGCCGCTTCGGCGGCGCCGGCCGTACCTGCGAATCTCACGTTAATCAACTGCATAGTTTCCAATAACTCCGCTACTAGCTCGGGCTCGGCGATGCAGAATTTCTCGACGTCGACTTTGCACATGAGAAACACGACCGTCAATAACAACACAACGAGTGCAACCGGAATCGCGGGCGCGATCCAGGCGAACGGAACCGTGACGATTTCGAATTCGACGTTTTCAGGAAACACTGCGCCGACAGGTACCGGTGGCGGTGTTTATTACAACGGTACGTCGCTGATCCTGACAAACTCGACGCTTGTGTTTAATTCATCAAGTGTTGGCGGAGGTGGATTCCATAGGACCGGAACTACCGCAACGGCAAATATTCGAAACAGCATTATCTCGAATAATACCGGCGCGGCCGCGACGCTGGATGCTTTCGGGCTGGCGACCTCGCAGGGGAACAACATCATTCAGAACGTCGGGGCAAGCACGGGCTGGTTAATGTCCGACCAGCAGAACGTCGATCCGCTTCTGGCGCCGCTGGGTTTCTATGGTGGATTCGGAATGACACACCTACCGTTGGCTGCGTCACCTGCAATCAACGGAGGACAAAATTGTGTTACCGACGCGAGTTGTGCTGCGGCCAATCCGCCGGTCGCGATCACTTCTGATGAACGCGGTGTGGCGAGGCCGTTCGGAGCAACGGTGGATGTCGGCGCAGTCGAAACCTCGAGTGAATACTTCGCGGTCTTTCCCAGCGCCGCGGCGGCTGTCCCTTACAGCTTCACCGTCGTTCCCGTGGCGAGCGGATTTACATACCTGCTAAACAGTGGCAGTTTCGGCGGTATTGCCCTGGCGTCGTCAACATCCGTGATTCTTTCAGGTACCGCACCCGTACCCGGAGTTTACTCAGGATTGGTTCAGATCGTCGGCTCACCAGGCCAGACGTTTCAGAACTACCGGATCAACGTCCTCCAGGATGCTACCGTCGTTTCGGTCACTGGGCGAGTGCTGACAAGCACCGGCGAACCTGTCGGAAAAGCGTACGTCAGTCTTGTCGGATATAACGGCCAGACATACAGAGGGGTGACGAATCCATTCGGTTCCTTTCTGATCACCGGGGTTCCGGCCGGACTGAACGGCACTTTTGTCGTCAATAAGAAAGGCCTCATATTCGCGGCCCAAGACATAGGAGTGACGGATGTGCTTGATAACGTCGAGATCCGAGCGCTTCCCTAGAGCGGGATCGTCTCCGACGAAACTGATGCCGTACCGACTGCGAAGTTGGTACGGCATATCTGTTGCTCGCGACTCATAAGGCTATGCCAAGAAATGTTCAAATCGGCACCTGCGGTTTTCGGATGAATAAGTACGAGTATTCCGAGTCGTTGAAATGCGTCGAGGTCCAGCATACGTTCTATCAACCTCCCCAGATCAAAACGCTCGAAAAATGGCGAGCTGAAATGCCCGATGGTTTTGAATTCACTTTGAAAGCGTGGCAGTTGATAACTCACGAATCGACGAGCCCCACTTACAAACGTCTGAAGAAAAAGCTCACTGAAAAAGAATCCGAGGAAGCGGGCTTCTTCAAGCCGACTGATATCGTTACCGAAGGTCTCGAAACTACGCTTGCCTGCGCCGCGGCGTTAAAAGCGAGAACGATCCTTTTCCAATGCCCCGCGAAGTTTCGTCAGACGGACGAGAATGTCGCGAACCTTCGAAAGTTTTTTAAGAAGATAAAACGCGGCTCGCTGAATTTTGCCTGGGAGCCGCGCGGCCCGTGGGAAGACAAGGTCATCGGCAAAATATGCAATGATCTCGACCTCTGGCATGTCGTCGATCCGTTTGTCCGGCGCACGGTCACGCCGGAGAAATGCTATTTCCGACTGCACGGTATCGGGGGCTGGCGGTACCGATATGAGGATGGCGAACTGGACGAGCTAGTTTCGTTACTGCCTGATGACAACCTCTCCTATGTTTTCTTTAACAACAACGTGATGACCGAGGATGCGATCAGGTTCAAACGAGTGGTAAGCGGTAAGTGGTAAACGGTAAGTTAGCCGACTTACCACTTACCGTTTACCGCTTACCACTATTCAACAAACTTATATCCCATACCGTGAACGGTCTGAATAAAGTGCGGATGCTTCGGATTTGATTCGAGTTTTTGTCGGAGCCACGCGATATGCACATCGACAGTTCTCGTCGACGGCATTGCGTCATAACCCCAAACTGCGTCAAGCAGCTGATCGCGCGAATGAACGATGCCGCGGTTCTCTACCAAATGTTGCAGCAGTTTGAACTCCATTGCCGAAAGCTCGATCGGATCATTGCCGCGCGTGACTTCCGCTCGTTTGAAATCGATCGTGATCTCGCCAAAGCGGATCGCGTCGTGTGAACGACCGTTTGTCGATACCGGCGAGCGGCGCATCAACGCCTCGATCCGTGCGAGCAACTCGAGAACCTCGAAGGGCTTTGTCAGATAGTCATCAGCACCAAGCTTCAATCCGATTACCTTGTCGATAGTCTCTCCCTTCGCCGTGAGCATAAGAATCGGCGTACCGATTCCCTTTTGGCGAAGATCGCGGCAGACGTCGTACCCGTTTTTTTTCGGCAGCATTACATCCAGGATGATCACGTCGTAGATCCCGCCGAGGGCTTTTTCAAATCCGGCTTTCCCGTCGGCGGCGACTTCGACATCAAAGCCTTCGCTCCGCAAACGATCAGTAAGCGTGAGGATCAATCCCTGCTCATCTTCTACTAACAGGATTTTCATCTCAGTGGACTAAACTTGGGTAGATCTTTTCTGCGGCAGCTCTATCGTAAATTTACTCCCGGCGCCGACGATGCTTTCAACCGAAACCTTTCCGCCGTGCGCTTCGACAATCTTCTTCACAAGGTTAAGGCCCAAACCATTCCCGCTGATCTGCGCGTCAACAACGTCTTTCGCGCGGTAGAACGGTTCGAAGATCTGCCGCAATTCATCGTCGCGGATCCCAATGCCTTTGTCTTCAACCGCGATTATGATTCGCCCGCCGCCGTTCATCGCGGATACCTTTAGCCAGGCCGCGCCGTTGCTGTACTTCACGGAGTTTGCGATCAGATTCTGGATCGCACTTGAAAGCGCCGCTTTGTCCGCGGCGATCGTCGGCAAGTTTTCCGGCAAGTCGGTCTCCAGCGTAAAGCCGCCGGACTCGATCAGCGGACGACACTCGCCTAACGCATCCTGCACGACGTCAATCACATCCACGTTTGAAAAACTATATTTCTGCTTTCCCGAATTCGCTCCGGCAAATTCGAGGATCTGCTCAACCATTGTCGAAAGTTTCTTTCCTTCGCCTTTTATCAGTTCTCCGTATCGGGCAACGTGACGGTCCTCTTTTGCCACGCCGTCAGCGAGGTTCTCGCCCGCGGAGTAGATCACCGCAAGAGGTGTGCGAAATTCGTGAGAGACGCTTGAGACGAAATCGATCTGCCGCTGGGCAAAGCGTCGGGACCGCATCGCCGATATAAGGATCGCCATGATGCCGCCGACGAGTAGCAGATAGATCCCTAGACCAAGCACAAAACTCTTGTTTCGCTCATTCCGGACGAATGCATCGATCGAGCCGGCGCTATGTTGCACACGAAGCCGCCAAGGTTCGCGGTCACTCACTGTCGAAGAGATCATCGCCGTACGGAGTTTTCCTCTTTCGCCCGGCTCCTTGAGCTCGATATTAAAAGTGCCGGTCTTGCCGTTCACACTTTCCGTCCGGCTGAACGTGTGACTTTCCACTCTCTGATTTATGACGACACCACTATTCCGCTCATCTGGGACTTTCGGTAGCGCTTCCCGATTGGCAAAGAAGATAAGATTGTCAGGCGACATATTGAACATCTTTGCCGTCGTATCTTCCGCCGAAACGTCCTGGGTTAAAAAAATCGTCTGATCGCCTTTGTCGACAATCGCCAGCTTAAAGTCGTTTTCAGGAAAATATTTCGACGCAAGATCGGGGAGAATGCGACTCTTAATAGTCGGTTCGTCGAGCAAAATGACGAGCCAGCCGAATTTTTCAGGCATATGCATGACGGAGGGATCGCCGGGCCCAGGTCCGACACGCTTCAATACGACATGCGCCATCCGCCTTTCGTCGTTGTAGATCGGCAGCACCATCGCAAAGAGATCGTCGTAAACTGTTCGCGAGTTTTTCTCGTCCACAAAACGGCTCTGCAGATTCTCGAGTTCGGCAGTCATGTCAGTCGGCTCGAAAGCGCGCTTCGCGGAGTCATACTTAAGCGGTTTGGCGCCGGTTTCTTTTGCAACGAAATAGATTCCGCGGATCAGTTCGGGATACGCAGTGCGCTCTTTCCAAAAATCGTAGCGCGAGTTGAACTCCTCCCATTCTGATTCCTTCCAAACATGTGCCCCGGTCTGGAAATTGTAATAGGCTGCCTGCATCTCGCGATCGAAATCTTCAGCAAATCTGGTCGCATCAGTCTCGACGCGTTTCTGCATCCGCTCGCGTTCGGCGTCACTAACCTCGGAAAGCCACTTGTATTGCAGACCAAGAAAGAGCGTGAGGAGAACCAGCACGCCGCCAATAATTAAACCTGATAACCACGAACGCTTCATTTATCAAGACGGAACCGGAACGAGTGATCATCAGCCATTCCGTCGAAGCCATTGTCCATTTTCAATTTTCCATTGTCCATTGTTTTGCGGCACATTTTACATTCTTAACAAATTCTTTGCGTCACCTTAACCATCCGGGACAGAGTGCTCGGCATAATCACAATGCCGGACGAGTACATGTCTTTCTTCAAATGATCCTCCTAAAGTTATTTGATCTAACCAAACTCGTTCGGCGTAAAGAAGATTTTATTTAGCCGGAGGCAAGTAATGAAAAAATTTATCGTTTCAGTTGTATGTGCGACCGTATTTTCAATCGGTCTCGGAGCGCTGGTCGAAAAGGCCGGAGCTAGATTCAAATCCGATGAGAAGGCATTGGGCCTAATCCGACAGGCCCGTCTCGCGATTGGGGGAGAGCAATCGATCGCCGACGTGCGGAGCATGATCATCAAGGGGAACACGACACTCACATTGAAAGTAAATGGCGCGACGCGAAACGAGCAGGGCGAGACAGAGATCGCGATGCAGCTGCCCGACAAACTGTCGAAGATGGTCAACATCGGCCGACACGAAGGCCCGGGTGGAGAAAACCTCCGCAGCGAAAACCACGATGTCATGATAATGCGCGGTGAAGGACACGGCGAAGGCATCGGAGCAGCCGGTCAGGGCGGAAAGAAGATCATCGTGACAAAAGTTGACGACGGCAACGGCGAAGTTGAAAAAGTTATTACCGAGGGCAAGGACGGTGAGTTCACGACCTCCGACGGAAAGACAGTTACTGTTCGTCGAGTCAGCGGCCCTGAGATCGAAAAGGTAATTGTCGGCGGTGGAGAAAAAGGCAAGCGCGTGATGATCGACGAAGAGGTCGCGGGCGGTCATGCGGCGCATCGTCAGAACGAGCTTCTTCGCACGACGCTTTCGCTGTTGCTCACTGCACCTGAAGGAATGGATGTGAGTTACACATACGCGGGCGAGAGTGATGTTGACGGCACGAGCTGCAATGTCGTGAACGCGGAATTCGCCGGCTCGAACGTAAAACTTTTCTTATCGAAGACATCGAATCTCCCGGTAATGGTTAGCTACCAGGGACACGCAATGCCGAACGTGATGTTCATGCGTACGAAAGAACCGGCTGCCGGCGCTGTTGCATCCGGCGAAGGATCTAAGGAAAGGGTGATGACCTTCAATCACAAGATCGAAGCTCCAGCATTGGCGGAAGTCCAAGTCCGGTTTTCCGACTATCGCAGCGTGAACGGCGTTCAACTTCCGTATAAATGGACGACATCCGTTGCCGGCCAGACGAGTGAAGTGTTCGACGTCACAAACTACGATGTTAATCCTGCAAACATCGCCGAGAAGTTTCAAAATCAGAAAGTGCTCGTGAGAACGAAGAAAGAAGCGAATTAGTTTTCGGAGTATTCGTGAATAGAGGCCGCCGTCATTTGGCGGCCTTTTAGTTTTACGTTTAGAACTCCCCTCCTGGATAGGAGGGGAGGCAGCCGCTTCGGCTGACGGGGTGGTGGACCGAAAGAATCTGATTCTTCTGGTCCACCACCCCGCCTCGCAAAGCCTCGGCACCCCTCCTATCCAGGAGGGGAGTTTTTTGCCGCGACGACCGACTGCTTCAACCTCTCCGCCAACATCGGAACCAAAGCCTTCGAAGCATCGATCGCTCCCTTGATGTGACGATGGTTTGTGAAGTGGCCGGCGACATAGACGCCGGGTACGTTCGTCTCGAATGTTTTCTCATCGTAAACCGGAACTTCGCCGTACTTGCTTCCGGTCGTCGTTTCAACGCCGAGGCTCTTCAGGATCGTCAGATCAGCATCCGCACCGATCAGTACAAACACGACATCGTTCGGCAGAACATCTCGAACTCCGTTCTCATTTTCAAGAATGACAGCGTCCTCAGTGATCTCAAGGATATTGCCGAGAAAGAACAGCTTGAGGCAGTGCTTCTGTAACTCGTCTTCGAGCGGTTGCTTTACCCAGTACTTGATACAGCCCTGTTTAGGATCGTCGTTCTCCCAATCCGACCGAAAGATCGCAAGAGTTGTGTCGGCGCCCTCCTCTGCGAGAAACAACGCCGCCTCGCCAGCCGAATTTCCGCCGCCAACTATCAACGCACGCTTTTTCACCCACGGATAAGTTTCACGAAATTGATCGAAAACCTTGGGCAAGTCTTCGCCGGGTACGTTCAACCGTCGCGGATAATCCATAGCACCGATAGCGAACAAAACATTCTTCGCGGAGTATTCAGCCTTGTCCGTGATCACCTGGAAGTGAGGGGCCGGCTCTGTCCCTTCCGTGTCTTCCTCCGTGTTTTCCGTGCGTTCCGTGGTTAGCTCGGATGAGGAAAACGGAATTACAGAAGACACGGAGATTACCTTCTCTTCTGTTTGCACGTTCAGCTCGTTATCGAGAACAAACCGGACATAGTAAGACAACAGCTCTTCTCTTGTAGGCTTGTCCCTCGCCGGAGAAAGCCCGCCCGGCTCGATCTCAAGCTCATTCGTCGTCGAGAAAACGGTGAGCCCCACCGGGTAGTGGTAGACGGTGTTTCCGATCAGGCCCTTCTCGATAACGATGTAATCGAGGCCATGCTTCTTCGCTTCGTACGCGGCGGCAATTCCCGCGGGCCCGGCTCCGATGATGATCAGATCGTACTCGCTCACTTATTCTTCTCCCTTAAGTAACCGCGCAGGCCTACAAGCGTTATGCCGAGACCAACGATAAAAGCGATTGGCGAAAGGCAAGGTACGCGAACACCAAAGCTTGACGAGTAATCCAGATAGAAATCGAATGTTGGTTTTAGTAGATTGATGAGAGCCAATCCAATTATCAAGAGACCGATCCAGATCGTTCGTTTTTCGCTCCCGATTAAACCTTGCTTCCTTTCCGCTCGTTCGTTCAATATGGCCGCCGTCTTCTCTTCGCTACCGATCGGCGTCGAGCAGAACTTGCACACGGACATTTCGTCATTAACGTATCGTCCGCAGCTCGGACACGGAAATGTCTGCGTCTTGAGGTCGTCGGGAAGAAGGGACATCACATTTGTGCTTCAAGTTCTCGAAGGTAACCCGTCAACTTCTCGATTTGCGATTTCGCTATTTCGAGATTTCGTTTCGACTCAAGGTAACTCTCCCATTCGTTGGTCGCGGTTAGCGCTTTGAGCGTGTCCTCGTCGAGTGCATGCGACATAACGACAAGCAAATCGCTGAGAGCCTCGTGACCGTCGAGCAGAGATTGAATGATGCTGTAGGCGAGCTTCGCGTTTGGCAGATCGATATCGAGATCGTTCATATTTAATTGAGCGGTATTCATCGAAAATGTTACCACAGCGAATAAAAAGAAAAGCCGGGCGATCGCTCACTCGGCTCAACTTCCTTCATAATTATTCTGCCTGGTTAATTTTCTGACTGAGCCGGTTTAGATCTGTCATCCGTTTTGAATTCCGGCATCGGGCCTCCTTCCGGCACGACCCAAAGTTCGACCTGCGGCACCGCTCGATAACCGCCGAACACGACCTGGAATCGTTCGCCTCCGAGAGCCGAACCTTCGGCTATCCGGTTTCGGCCTTCTTCGATAAAGCCCATCAGCCGCGAGACGTCGTAGTAATTCTCATCGGCGTAAAGCACTATCACCCCGTTATTGGTCGGGTTTGCCTTAACTGCTTCGCCAAAGGTTTTCTTCGCCCACGAATACTTCAAAGTATCGAGCCGTGCTCCTGACGGATATGCATCTTCGCTTTCTTCCGCACGCGGTTGCCCAGCTTCATCATTCTGAGTTTCCCCGCTCGCGGATTCAGTCTGCGGCTCGTCGGCCGAAGTATTCGGCTCCACGGTCGCAGGATCGTAACTGCTATCCGCGTCACCGACAGGTTCCTCGTCGAGGCGGGCCCTAACTTCGGGAAACATGAACTCACTCAGATAGTTTGAACCCGCAGCATTCAGCGTGTGCCGTCCAAATGGCCGAGCCGCGAGATTGTTTATGGCGCTGTTAGCTGTCAGGGCTCCCGCGGAATCGGACGAAGACGGAGTGGTAGCCCTTCCGCACGATGCGGAGAAAAGCATAGAAATGAAAATGATGATTGCGGACGATCTATTCAACTTCATAATGCCCTCGCTGGCGATCGTGGCTGCTTCTAGATAAATGGAAGACGGGTCACCAAAGCGGTGGTTTCACCAGCCAGCAGTTCCGTTCCGTCTGAAAGATAGTCATACCTTACGTAAGCAAGCCCGATTGCCTTCTGCAATTTCGGCGATATGGTCACTGACGTGATCCGGCCCGCATTTTTGCCGTCCTTCGATTTTAATTCGGCTCCGGCCACAAAACTCCCGTCCTTCGCAGACGATTGCGGCGCGATCAAGCCGGCAAGTCTTTTTGCGACATGTCCACGAAAGTGAATACGGGCGATGATCTCCTGGCCGATGTAGCATCCCTTGGTATACGAGATCATCTCTTCGACACCAAGTTCCGGCAATATCGTGGTTTCATCCATGTCGACACCGTAAAACGGAATTCCCTGTTCGATCCTGATCGTTTCGAACAAAACATCGGAGATCTCGACGGCGTCCAAATACTTCAATTCACCGACAAAATCCGGAGCATCCTCCCGGTGAACAAAATATTCGGTGCCCGACTTCGTGTCGAATTCGATGAAAGGTGGGGTGATCGGGATGAACGATCGGTCATACACCCTTATGAACTTGTACTCTTCAGATAGATCCTCGACGAAGAAATCCCCCGCCATCGTGAACCGGAAAAGATTGTCGAATACTAATTTCCTGGTTGCGTCTTCTGTATCGATGAGAAATCGCTCAGCGTTTCGAGTGACGCGGACGACGGCAAGCAGTCGGCCCTGTGCGTTCGGAAACGCCGCCGACATTTGCGCCCCGTCCTCGAGATTCTTGACGTCATTGGTTATCAATCCGTCAAGAAACTGAATTGCCTCAGTGCCGCGCACCGAGATCAGCCCCCGCGGCTCGCGATGAAAGGCCGTACCGCCTGATTGCAAGTGGTGATAGTTAAGCTTTTCGACTGAATTCATCTCTTCGGCAGCACACGGTCAACTCGCTGGTGGTCTGTAATTTTCGGTTTCGGATTCTTTGCGTCTTCGCGTCTTTGCGGGAACTTGCGCTCGACACACTAACGATGGTTTTCCCGCAATGTCGCAAAGTCGCAAAGTTCGAGCCGGTCGTTGTTCACCTGAATTGTTTAAACTGACCCGTTACGATTCCTTTTATCGAATAACGCCTTGTGCGGCGCTTTTGCTACAATCCTTCTTTCTCCATAATACAGGAATACATGACGCAAGTATCAGAAGAGACAGTTTTGAATTCGCTCCGCCAGATCATCGATCCTGATCTGCGGAAAGACATCGTCACACTCGGATTTATCCGCGATCTAAAGATCAGCGACGGCGATGTCGCGTTTCGGATCGTGTTGACGACGCCGGCCTGCCCGGTGAAGGAAGAGATGGAATCGCAGGCGATCGAGCTCGTGCGGGCGATCGATGGCGTGACTCACGTCAAGGTAACGATGGATGCCGAGGTGCCGCAAGGACGCGGTGTCGCGAACAATATCGCGATCCCCGGCGTGAAAAACATTATCGCCGTGTCCAGCGGCAAAGGCGGCGTCGGAAAATCGACGGTCGCCGTAAATCTGTCGGTCGCTCTTGCGGCCGATGGTGCGAAAGTCGGTTTGATGGATGCCGATGTCTATGGTCCGAACGTTCCGATGATGCTCGGCACGGGATACGACCAACCCGAGATCGAGAACGGAAAGCTGGTGCCGATCGAGGCACACGGGATCAAGATGATCTCGATGGCCGTACTAGTACCGCCCGATAAGCCGATGATCATGCGCGGTCCGATGCTCCACGGCGTCGTAAGGCAATTTCTGAGCGATGTAAATTGGGGCGAATTGGATTACTTGATCGTCGACATGCCGCCGGGTACGGGCGACGTGCAGTTGAGTTTAGCTCAGCTCGTACCGGTCCAGGGTGCCGTCCTCGTAACGACCCCACAGGAAGTTTCGCTTTCGGATGTTCGGCGGGCTGTGAAGATGTTCGAGACGGTGAATGTTCCCGTGCTCGGAGTGATCGAGAACATGTCGTACTTCATCGCACCCGATACCGGTAATCGGTACGAGATCTTCGGCCGTGGCGGAGGCCAGAAACTTTGCGCCGAATACAATCTCAATTTTCTTGGTGAAGTACCGCTTGGAATGGAAGTTCGTGAGGGTGGCGACAAAGGCGTGCCCGTAGTGGTTTCATTTCCGGAATCACCGCAGTCGGCCGCGTTCCGCCACGTCGCAGAAGAGGTCGCACGACAGGTCTCTATCGAGGCAATGAAACCCGAACTCGTGATCATGTCACGGGCTAAATAGAATGCTCTGGAAATCAGCTAGGGCCGAACGTGAAGACATGCCAATTATTCTCACAGCTGCTTACGCGGAATCTTCGCCGGATCGAGAGTGGCTGTTACGTTGAAGTTTCCCGTCTCCATACCGGTTAAGGTACGAGTGAGGGTTGCACTTCCATCGGGCAGAACGTCGATCGGCTTGATCGTTATCTTCTGAATGTTGCCACCCTCCGTATCGACGGCGCCGGTTGTCACCAAATCCATCGGTACGTTTTGCTTGAGACCCTGAAGGCCGGTCGCCTGAACCGTCAGCGTCGTCTTCTCGCCTTTCAACAGGCTTGTCTTTGGAGCGGTCAGTCGTACTCCAATAGTGCGAAACTCACCCGTCTTTGTATTCGTGCCTTCGTTGATGGTGATCGTCGTCTCACCGACCGGTTCCCAAGGGAGTTGTATTACCACCAGCCGCGGCGACTCGGCGATGATCGCAACGCGCTGGGCACCGACTTCACATCTCGTGTTACTCAGGTCGCCGTCGAATGCTCCGATGATCTCGATCGGTCGCCCGTTCTGTCCGAAAATCGGCAAAGCGAAAGCGGAAGGCGATGCTCGATTTGCCGGGCGCATCGGAATCGCGGAGCGGCCAACTTCGGTACCAGCGGCGTCCCTCAAGATCAGTGATATTGGCCCCGCGGCGGAGGTGACAAACTTCAAGATCCTGTCGGCAAGGGCTATGCGCTTACTTTCGATTTCGATTACATGCGCATTCAGCGAATCCGGTGTCGTCGGCACTGCGACAATCGAACCCGAGATCACATCGCCCGGCCTGATATCATCGGGCAGCTTGACTGTTACCCGTCCTTGAGGCGTCGTGAAAGTTATTGTGTTGAGGCCGTTTTGAGATCGTTGATCAACTTGCTTCCCTGCTCCCGAAATGCTGAGGGCAAAGAGAGAGAGCAGGAGATAGGACAGCACAATAGTCGTGGCCGTGGGGATCGTGTTTCGCAT
>JANMUW010000327.1:0-9375 GCA_031392105.1 Acidobacteriota bacterium
TGTACATCAAGAGTTCGACTAACACCGTCGTGCAGATCCACTGGGGTCAGAACGGCGATATTCCAATGCCCGCCGATTACGATGCCGACGGTATCGCCGGTTTGGTCGTCTATCGGCCTTCAACCGGCACCTGGTTTGGAACCGAGGGCGGTGCATTCAACTTCGGAGCTCCGGGTGACCAACCTGTCATCGGCGATTTCGATGGGGACGGCAAGACGGACCGAGCCGTGTTCCGACCGAGCACGGGCGATTGGTGGTATGCGGCGAGCAGTACTCCTCTGCTCGACTTTCGTCAGACACATTGGGGAGCGACAGGCGACCTTCCTGTACCGGCGGATTACGACGGCGATTCTAAAACGGACTTTGCCGTGTTCCGACCGTCGGATGGTGGCTGGTACATAAACAATTCGAGCAACGGATCATTTACGATCCTCGCGTTCGGTTCGAATGGCGACCGGCCCGCTCCGGGTGATTATGATGGGGACGGTCGCGCCGACATCGCGGTGTTCCGTCCGTCGACCGGCATCTGGTACTTGTATCAAACGACGTCTGGTTTCGCCGGATTGCAGTTCGGTTTGAACGGTGACATCCCGACGCCGAACGCTTACGTTCCGTGAGTTCGGACAGAGATAATTGAAAAGCGAAAAAGCGCATCGATCGATGCGCTTTTTTCTGGAATGATTTTGGTGGCCAGAGACGGGGTCGAACCGCCGACACGCGGATTTTCAGTCCGCTGCTCTACCAACTGAGCTATCTGGCCAATATCAATTTCGCTTGCTGCAAGAGCAAGTTAACCAGTCTAGATAACCGATTTCACGATGTCAAATGATTGTTGGAAATCGAGTCGAGGTGGATATTTCTCACGATCCTGTCGCAAAAAATACTGTTGACATCTTTCGCTCGAAGCCTATAATCACAATTTAGCAGTTGTCAGCCATGCCAGCTGCATTACCTTCCAAATTCCGTTTGATACCTGCCCGTGCCGGTTTGAACGCCGTCGCTGTCCCCCAGGGACGCAACATTCAAGCCGGCACAGCTATTTTAAATTGAAGAGGTTTTGAATTGATGTCTAAAGTTTTAGTCAGTTTTTATCTTTTAGTTGTAGTCTCTTTTATTTCGGCGTGCGGATCAGCCGATTCAAACACTAACTCGAACTCAAATGCGAACCCGGCAGTCGGTACCGGCAATGTCGCAGTTGACCCGAACAATTTACCGGAAGGTTTGTCGACGACACCGATTGCTCCGTCGACGAATACTACACCGGGCATTCCAGATCCGAAGAATGCGAACATCATTCAGAAAGGAGCCACTCCGACACCGGGCATTCCCGATCCGGCGAATATGAAAAAGCCGTTTAAGCCGGGTGCGACACCGACCCCGGGAATTCCCAGTCAGGAAGAGTTGAGGCGACAGATGCAGGGAGGCGGAAACGCAACAGCTCCACCGCCAGTTCAAGGCGATACGCCGATGATGAAGAAGAAGGCGACTCCGAAGCCGCAATAAGGAAAGGCTTTCTGAAATATCTTTCGTCGGCTGCGAAGGGGCGTAAAGATAATAGCCAGGCGTGAAACGCCTGGACATCGAGAGCATAAAAGTATCCATACTGAAGGTGCGGCAGAATTATTCTGCCGCACCTTCAGTGCGAGAGGGTTTGATTCGACGGTCCAGACGTTTCACGTCTGGCTATTCTATGGACGCACCTTCAGTGCAACGAGTTAATTCTCTGCGTTACGCCTTAGCAGCTTCGGATTTCGCAGACGGAGCAAATCCGAGAAACACCTTCACGTCGTGCTCGATCCGATCGCGAAGCTCGGTATTTTCTTTTAAAAGATTCTTAACATTCTCGCGCCCCTGGCCGAGACGCTCGCCCTTATACGAAAACCACGCGCCGCTTTTTTCGACGACGTTGTTATTGGACGCGATATCGATGAGATCGCCCTCGCGCGAAATGCCTTCGCCATACATGATGTCGAATTCGGTCTCGCGGAACGGCGGTGCGCATTTGTTTTTGACGACTTTGACGCGAGTGCGGTTTCCGACCACGCGATCGCCATCTTTGATCGCACCTATTCGGCGAATATCAAGCCGGACGCTCGCGTAGAATTTCAAAGCCTTACCGCCTGTCGTCGTTTCAGGCGAGCCGAAGAATACGCCGATCTTCTCGCGAAGCTGGTTGATAAAGATGAAGGTCGTGTGCGAACTCGACACGATCGCCGTCAACTTTCTTAACGCCTGCGACATCAGGCGAGCCTGCAATCCGGGAAGCGAATCACCCATTTCTCCGTCGATCTCAGCTCGCGGAACCAGAGCGGCAACTGAGTCGATGACGATCACGTCGACGCTATTCGAACGGACGAGCGTTTCGGCGATCTCCAATGCCTGCTCACCGGAATCCGGCTGCGAGATCAGCATGTCCTCGATATTCACCCCGAGTTTTCCTGCATAGTCGGGGTCCATCGCATGTTCCGCATCGATATAGGCCGCGATCCCGCCGGCCCGCTGCGCGGATGCGACGACCTGCAGAGCGAGCGTTGTCTTACCCGAGCTTTCCGGTCCGTAGATCTCGATGATCCGGCCACGGGGCATTCCGCCCACGCCGATTGCTGCGTCCAGACTGAGACAATTCGTCGAGATCGCATCCAGTTCTTCGTGCGGCCGATCGCCGAGACGCATTATTGACCCTTTGCCGTACTTTTTCTCGATCTGCTGCAATGCAGATTCGATCGCCTTTCCTTTATCCATAAAGTTGTGCCTCCAAGGAGCCTAAGCTAATTCCTAGATTTAATGACCTAACAGCCAGAACCTGTAAGAGTTCTAACACAAATGAAAGTGTGTTGCAAGGATGAAACACGCTACTTTCATCTTTTTCTAGCGGAAGTTTAGGCACGGGAGAAACTGATTAGGGTTTCGAAAGACAGTGTATTTGAAACCATTCTTGAGAGCAAGCACATTGATAACCAACAACGTTACTGCTGAGACAAACTAATCGGTTATAATCTCCGCTTGAATCCGTTCGACCCTTCTTGCTCAAGCAACGAGAACCTCGCGGTGGTCTCGACCGTAAACGATTAGACCATTCGCGATCAGGATTCGAAGTCTGATGTTATGCACTGTGTGGATCTTGTCGGGCTGACGCTCGACAACAAATACAAGATCGAGCGTGAGCTTGGCCGCGGCGGGATGGGGACGGTGTATCTTGCAACCCATCTCGGAACAGAGCGCCCGGTCGCGGTAAAAGTCATCGCACCACAATTCATGGAACGTCCTGAATTCGTCGAGCGCTTTCGCCGCGAAGCACGAGCCGCCGGGCGCCTCCGACATCCGAATGTCGTAAACGTCACGGATTTCGGTTTTGCGGAAACGCCGGACGGACGCGCCGCATACCTCGCAATGGAGTATCTCGACGGATGCACGCTAGGTGAGATCCTCGAAGAGGAGAGTCACTTGCCTGTAGGATGGACACTCGACATTCTTGAACAGGTTTGTTCGGCCGTGCACGAAGCGCACGCTCAGGGAATTATTCATCGCGATCTGAAACCGGACAACATCTGGCTCGAGCCGAATCAGCGCGGCGGTTACACGGTGAAGGTCCTCGATTTCGGAATCGCCAAGCTCGAAGAGCATCGGCCCCCGGAGAGTGGCGAAGCGATCGACATCTCGGTCGCCCCGAATCCGACGCAGTATTCTTCCGGCAGAGCGACGATAGCGGACCATCAGAACGACACGACCCTTCACGACAGTGTTTCACCGACCCTCATTCTACAGTCGGCGACGATTGCTCAATCGCCTGATGCCGGTGAAGCAAGGACAGTGATCTTACCGATCGCTCCACTCGTCAGCGATCCCGAATCGACCGGCACGCTACTGGTTCCCGAGAGCGGCGAAAATTTTCGGCACGCGACCTCAGCTTCGGCGACGACAGATCTGACCCGAGTCGGAGCGGTGATCGGGACGCCCCTGTACATGTCACCCGAACAATGCCGCGGTGAACGACTGGATCCGCGTTCAGACATCTACAGTCTCGGCGTCATCGGGTACCAGATGCTGTCCGGCAAAACCCCGTTCGAGGGCGACTTCACATACGTGATGGAAGCGCATAAGGCGTTTCCGGTACCGCCGCTCGAAGCGAAAAAGGTTCGTAAGAAATTGAAGCGCGTGATTGGCACTGCTCTCGCGAAGAATCCAGAAGACCGACCCCAGACTGCCGAAGCCTTTGCAAGCACCCTTCGTTCGCGTTCGGAAGGGATCTTTGGCCTGCTTCGCCGCGCCGGGATGCTCTATACCGAATACCTGCCGAAATTTCTCGGTATCACGATCTTACTGTTTCTTCCTTTCATCCTGATATCTCTATTGAACGTTGCGCTGAGCATCTTTTTCGTCGCCGAGAATCCGGAGGGAGAAACGCCATTCGGCTGGCGAGCTACGTTCACGCTTCTAACATTGGGTAGCACCTTCGCGGCATTCTTCTGCGGGTATTTGGCGGTCGGTACGATTACGTGGCTGGTCAACCAGATCCTTGCTCTTCCACTTCGTCCGGTGCGAATGCGACCGGCGTTGCGGGCGACATGGCTAAATTGGAAGCGGCTGATCGGCACGGGTATCCTCTCGACGTTACTAACATTTCTCGGTTACGCACTGTGCCTGGTTCCGGGAGCTATCTTATCGGTCACGCTCGCCCTCGTCGCTCCGGTGGTCATGATGGAAAACCTTCGCGGGTTTGCGGCGATGAAGCGTTCGAAAGTACTTGTAATGCGCTCGCTCGGTACTACGACAGCGGCGGTCGCGTTGTTGTTCTTCGTCCCGTTGATGATCGGCGGCCTGACCGGCGGCATAGTCGCTCTCTCTGTAAAGTCGCTCACCGACGCAGGTGAAAAGATCGTTGCCGCAGACGCTAAGGACGAAGCGACAAAATCACTAGCGGCGTCGACGCAGCCGGAACCTGCGGATGTGACAGCGAAGGAAGGCGACGTTGACATAAAAATAGGAAGGGGTGGAAGCGTCGTAGTAAGATCCGATGAATCCACGATGATCCAACGTATTGGTCGCGTAGCGAGAGAAAGTCTGACGACGCTGCTCATGCTCCCCATACAGATTCTGCTGACCTCGCTCTCGTCTATCATCGTCGCTTTGCTTTACCTGAAGACTCGTCAGGCGTGCGGCGAAAACCTGCAGGATTTATTCAATCAATTCGAGGAAACCGAGCATCCAAGAAAGAAGTGGCAGGAACGCGTCCGCAATCGCCTTATACAGTCGGGACGCATCACAAGCCGCCCGTAGCAATGACAAGATCAGTTCTCTATCTCACACTATCCGCGATCCTCGTAGTCTCGGCGTCGATGTCTGTCACCGCGCAAACCGTCACGCGGGAATTGAAAATAAATGAAGGCGGTTCGATCTCGGTAGTAAATCTCTCCGGTCGGATCGAGATCATCGCGAAACCGGAAAACACACTTGTACAGCTCGTCGCTTCGTCGCCTGATCCGATCGCGGAAAAGGAGCTGAAGATCGACTCAAGCGGGAACGTGCGGATAGAAACTCTTCCGTTGGGGACAAGCAAACGCATAGATCTCTCTCTCACCGTTCCCGAACGTACAAAGCTAAAACTGGAAACGCGCGAAGGCGAGATCCGTGTCGTGGGAGATTTCCAATCGGTCGAGGCAAAGTCGGATACGGGAACTATCGCGGCAGACGTACCGACCGATGATCTCAAATATGATTTCTTTTGGACGGCGTCGCGTCCGCGTTTTCTGAGCGATATCGAGCTCGAAAAGGTAAAGGAAAAATCCGGTGGGAAGTTTCAGTTGAAAGGTAGGTTTGGTGAAGAAGGGGAGAAAGGGAGAAAGGGAGAAAGGGAGAAGGGGAGACCGGAGTCAGAACCGGGAGTTGTAGAGACGGGGTCACCGGCCGGATCAGACGGGACTTCCGGTTCATCTCAAGATGGAGATTCGGCGACGGACAATCCGAAACCGCGCTCTAAATCCGTCGAGCTTGCCTTCACGACTGCACGAGGCATCGTCCTCCTGAATATTCCTCCGAACGAAGTCTCCAGCGATCTGCGCGAACGTCCACTGACGAATGCAGCGAAGGCGATCATTCGCAGCGGCGATTTGGGATTGATGGATTCGATCCGTCGTGCAAGTCCGAAATATTTTGGCGATTATTCGCGAACCCTTCCGCCCATGCGGCGCGAACCGTCGCTGACTTCGCGATCGACGCAGGCCGATGTTCCCGGCGATACGGTGAAAGAAGCCGTCGTCCGCGTGACCGATATGTACAACCGTTCGATCGCCGATCTGAGATCGTCGGACTTCACGGTCGCGGAAAACGGCGCTACGCGCGACATCCTTTCGGTCGGGCCACACAACGCTCCGGTAAATCTCGTGCTTCTTCTCGACGTTTCGGGGAGCGTCGACAACTACGTTAATTTTATTCGCAAAGCCGCGCGAGCGTTCATCGACACGGCCCGTCCTGACGATCGCATATCTCTGATCCTGTTCAATGACGATGTGAAGGTTTTGTCAGGTTTCTCGACGAATAGAGCGCAGCTCTCGGAAAGTCTCGACACATTTGACGCCGGCGGCGCGACCGGATATTACGACGCGGTCGCGTACACGCTTGCGGAAACGCTGCGGCCGCTGCGAGGCGAACGCACCGCGATCGTCGTACTCACGGACGGCGATGACAACCGCTCGTTCCTATCGTTCGAATCACTCATCGGTGCGATCGAAGAAAGCGGAGCGCTTATCTACCCGCTTTACGTTCCGTCGGCATTGATCGCGGCGAGCGAGTCGAACAATCCGGAAAAGGGAATCGATCCGCTTCGAACTCGCTACATGACTCTTTCGGCGCGTGCGGAAGGCGAAGGCGAACGTCTCGCGAAAGTTTCGGGCGGAGTTTATTATCCGATCACGCAGCTCTCCCAGATCCAGAGAGCATATGACGACATCGTTACGCAGATCCGCACCGCGTACGCCGTCAGATTCCGCTCAGGCTTCCAGGCCGATCCAAATAATCGTCCATCTCCTCGATTGAGAATCCGCGTCAACAAACCGAATGCGTTCGTGCAGGTGAATTCGGTCGGCGCAGTTCAGAAGTGATCGTCTCGGGGCGCGGTTCGTGCGTTTAGTGGTTGCAGTTTTAAAAACTGAAACCACGAAACAAACGAGAAGGTGCACATTGCCCGAACGTAAGCAAGGGCGTACACCCATACATTGAGCATATCGCCCTTGCTTACGCGCGGGCTTTTGCATCGTTTGATCCCGACTCTAGGCTTCGGCCACTTTCGCATGGTCAAGCAGGAGACCCGAAACTCGAATCACGAAACTAGATCGGGTCGTACGACTTGGCAAGGAAGCGGGAATCCGAAATACTAACATCATGTTTTGTCCACACTGCGGTCAGGAGAGGATCTCAGAGGCGACGAGCTTTTGCTCGCGGTGTGGGTACTTGTTGACGGGCACGGCGGATCTACTCCGCATGGGCGGATCGCTGCCGCAGTTGGCCTCCACCGGATTGCCTTCGCCTCGATCCCGCGGGATCAAGACGGGCGTCTTTATGTTCCTGCTGATGTTCGTTCTCGCTCCGATCGTTGGGCTGATTTCGACATTCGGATTGGGGATCGATCCGTGGCCGGTCGGCGTCGTGGTCGCACTTCTAGGTTTGGGCGGGGTGCTGCGGATAATTTACGCATTGATGTTCGAATCAAAAATTGCGAGCCTCCCCGAACCGCTTGCGACCCGCGAACTTGATCCAACGCCCGCCGCATTTTCTACTTCTGCATTGCCGCCACAGCAGGATGTTCCCGCTTCCGAATACGCGGCACCTGCGCACGGTACATGGCGTGAGCCCGTAACCCGCGAGCCCCTGAGCGTCATCGACAACACTACAAAACTCCTCGAGAAAGACGCGGATCAAGATCCTTAACCTAAGGCAGAAGATATTGGGCCCGCGAATCACGCAAAAAGACGCGAATAGAAGAAAGATCTGATTCGCGTTCTTTCGCCTAATTCGCGGGCAAAAATAAAAAAAGCCTCGATCCGAGGACCGAGGCGTTCACGAGGGGAGAGGATCCGGTTGTTGAGCCCAGGCGCCGCATGTATCTGCGAGCGCGAGATGTGATGCGATGGCGTCGGTCAAACAAAGTCTGCGCTGCGGGATTTCCGTTGTCGCGATGACAAGCCGCCGCTGCAGACACTAGGGCAATGGCCATGCCGGAGAGGAATTCAGTTCTTATCTGGCAATTTCACGAATTGAGCGACGGTTGATAAGTCTGTCTGAAAGAAAAGTGAGCAAAAATAATCAGATTGACCGGAGGGAAAGACGAGAGACAGGAGACTAGAGAAGGAGACGAGAGACAGTAGACGGCGTGTTCATGGGTTTCGTGTCTTTTATGGTTCGGTCTTAAAACGCGGTAACCACGAAACGCACTAATAGAAACTCACTTCTTATCAAGGGAGGTGTGTCTCCCCCGTGTTAACGTATCCGCATGACCGATCAAGCAATCGTAAATCTCTCAGCTGCACTCGAGTATCAGCCGAACTCCGTAATTAGCCGTGTTTTGTTGAAGAACGCCGGCGGGACGATAACGCTTTTCGCTTTTGACAAGGGCGAAGGGCTAAGCGAACACAAGACTCCATTCGACGCATTCGTCACCGTCGTCGAAGGTGAAACCCGCATACGAATCGCTGATGCGGAATACTCGCTCAGAGCAGGCGACTCGCTCGTACTTCCCGCCAACATTCCTCATGCCGTCGATCCGATTACGAAATTCAAAATGCTCCTCGTCATGATAAAAACTCTGAAATCAGAATAGAACGAATCTCGTAACAAAGTCAGAGACAGGATTCGTGTGTTTGTATGTTTGAAGTGTTGGCGCCTTTAGTGTGGCTTGGAGTGGGTTAGTGGTTGCAGTTTCGCCGCAGAATATCTGGAACCACAATCTCACACGAAACGACACGAACAAGACAAGAACACGAAACCGAAGTCGGCCACCAGCGTCGCATCGACGATCTGCCCGCCCATGGCGAGATAACCGCGTTCCTTCAGTTGACGATCAAAATCGGCGAACAGCGTGTCGAGCGCGCCAGCCTCGGTCAGCTTCTCGCGAAACAGCCGGATCGTGTTGGCATCCGGTGTCGCCGCGCCGAGGTCGAAGCCCAGGAAGCGTAGCCAACTCAGCCGGTCGCGGATGAGATATTCCATGCGAGCATCGCTGACATTGTTCTGCGCCGCCAGGATCAGAACCTTGAGCATCGCCACCGGATCATACGGCGGGCGACCTCCCTTGGCGCCGTCGCCATAGGCCAGCGCGGCAACCAGAACCGGGCGAAACGCCTCGAAGTCGATGATCCGACCCAGCTCCTCCAGCGGATCGCC
>JANMUW010000330.1:0-2342 GCA_031392105.1 Acidobacteriota bacterium
CTTGATTAGGGTGTCCGTTGTTCCCGAAACGGCCGAGAGTACGACAATAGAGGGCTCTTTGTTGGCGGCGTCTTGAACGATCCGCACGACCTTTCTTATACTTTGAGCGTCCGCCACTGACGATCCGCCGAATTTGAGGACCTTCATATCAATTTGCAGAGAATTTCACGCAGCTCATTATAGCTGGGATCGATCTCGGTGCTCACTTTCGTCCCACCATTGAGCTTGGCGACCGAGTCCGGAACTACTCCGTAATTACCGACGATCGTCTCGACCGACTCAAATTTGACCGGATGGGCGGTTTCGAGGAAAATTCCCCGGTCAGGTGGGTGTAGCGATAGGGCATCGGCGAGAGCTCGGTAGCCGACAGCTCCGTGCGGATCAAGGACATAGCCAGTATTTTCGTAGACTTCCTTCATTGTCTCTTTCGTTACGGCATCACTGACGCTGACAGCGGTCAGAATCTTATTCAGTTTATTAACATCGTGACCATTGATCTCCAGGACGCGCTCAAAATTACTCGGATCGCCGACATCCATGGCATTCGATACCGTGATCACGGAGGCGCGAGGCTCAAATTCACCGGTCTTAAAGAAGCGAGGTACGACATCATTCGCATTGCACGCCGCGATAAAGGCTTTTGCTGGAAGCCCGGAAGCGTAAGCCAGCAACCCCGCCGCCAGATTGCCAAAATTTCCACTCGGAACCGAGAATATCGGACGCTCGCCGTCCCAATTCTTGAGCGCGAACCAGTAATAGAGCTGCTGGGGCAGCCATCGAGCGACGTTTATTGAGTTTGCTGAGGTAAAAAGGGCTTCGCCCTTGAATTCAGGGTCAGCCAGGGCCGTCTTGGCCAAGTTCTGACAATCATCAAAGCTGCCACGTACCTCTAATGTGGTCACATTGCCGCCCAAAGTCGTCAGCTGCAGTTCCTGTACACGGCTGACTCGGCCCTTTGGGTATAGAATCACAACCTCGACTCCCTCGACGCCATGAAATCCCGCGGCGACAGCTCCGCCGGTATCACCTGAAGTTGCCACGATGACGACCGTTTTCCGGAACTCGCTCTGCGAAAAAAACCGCAAGCAACGGCTCATGAACCGAGCCCCTACATCCTTGAATGCCATCGTTGGGCCATGAAACAGCTCGAGTGCCGAGATCCTGGCCGTAATCGAAACAAGCGGAAAAGGAAAGTTGACCGTTTCAGCGCAGATCTTAAAAAGCTCAGCCTCGGGAATCTCATCATTGACATATGGCCGGATAACCTCGAATGCGATCTCCTCATTCGATCTACGGGGGAAACTGGAAAGGAAATCACGCGACTGTTTTGGGATGACCGAAGGGAAAAAGAGGCCTCTGTCGCTTGGCTGTCCAAGCAAAACCGCCTCGCGGAAACTGGCGTAAGGCGAATTTCGCTTTGTGCTAAAGTAGTGCATCGATACAGGTCCGCGAGTTAGAGAGCTAGTATAACGGTTTTTGTTATTCACGAGATATGCAGGAAGTCAGCGCGCTAGCTCCGGCAACGGTTTCAAACGTCGTGTGCGGATTCGACTGTTTGGGTTTCGCGCTAGCCGAGCCGTTTGATGAAATAGTCGTCCGCCAAATTGAGAATCCGGAGGTTCGGATCATTCATCACGACGACTTCGGTTTACCGACCGAGCCGGAGAAGAATGTCGCCGGCGTCGCTCTGCTTGCGCTGATGCGGGCCGCCCATCTCGATTTCGGTTTCGAAGTTGAAAGTACAAAGCACATCAAACCAGGCAGCGGGATCGGATCGAGCTCGGCCAGCGCGTGCGGTGCCGTCGTGGCGGCGAACCGCATTATTAATGATCGTTTCACAAAACAGGAACTCGTCGGATTCGCGATGGAGGGTGAACAACTAGCATCGGGCGCCAAGCATGCCGATAATGTAGCTCCGTGTATTTTCGGCGGCTTCACGCTGGTTCGGTCCGTCGATCCACTCGACATTGTGAAACTGGAATTTCCAGCCCTTTACGCAACGGTCATCCATCCGCAGATCGAGATCAAGACTGCGGACGCCCGCGCAGTACTGCCGAGCGATGTTCCTTTACGAGATGCCGTTCGTCAGTGGGCAAACCTCGGCGCGTTCGTCGCGGCTCTCGCTCAGGGAGATCACGAGTTGCTCGCCCGGTCGATGGAAGATCTTATTGTCGAGCCTGTACGGAAATCTCTGATACCGAAGTTCGACGAGATAAAAAGAGCCTCGCTCGCCGCCGGAGCACTCGGCGGAGGCATTTCGGGTTCGGGGCCGTCTGTTTTTATGTTGAGCGAAACGCCAGACGATGCATCCAAAGTCGAGGCGGAGATGCGGCGGGTATTTG
>JANMUW010000382.1:0-7304 GCA_031392105.1 Acidobacteriota bacterium
CTTTGTGCGTTCGAGCTCGAGAGGCTGCCGTCCGTCCTTCTCTATCTGGGCCGCAATGCGTTTTTGTTTTGCTGTCTCCAAGGTCGTTCTTGCCAGGTCACGGTTTCGCACAAACAGTGCGAACGACGCGACCTGAACATCGTAGTACGTGCCGTGGTTGTTCTTCGCTGTTCCCTCGGCTTTGCCATTCTTACTTTCCAGTAACCACGCAAGATACTTTGAGAACCATGCCTCGATGCCAGCCTGATCGGCTTTGGACCATGACGCAGACCCGGCGAGCAGACCGACCGAATCTATGACGCGGGTCAGCCCCCGAGTCTCGATTATCCCGATCCCACGCCCGGTATTAAGTCCGGGAATCGCCTGGGCGAATTCGAGATTCGGATTCATTCTCGTGCTCGGGTCGAGAAACCACATTCGCGTGATCTCGGCTGCTCGCGCCGCATATTCTTTTTTGCCAGTGACGTAATACCCCAGAGACAGATCCTCGACCGTGCCGATCATGTCGTCGAGCAGATCGTGATCGGGATACTTTTTGATCTCAGGATTTCGTTCACCGTCGCGTCTGACATACGGAAGCCCGGAAGCCGTATTCGTATTTCGCCAAAAATACGGTGCCTGGCTCATGTAGTCGTGTTTGTCTCCACTCGGCGGTGTCGCCTCTTTGGAAACGATCGAACTGATCTTCGATGTTAGGGCCCGTCGCGCGTCACGATCTATTTTTCTTACAGCCGGGTCAGTAGAATTCTTCTGCCGATCCTTAGCTTTTATCTCGAGCAGGAACACGCGAGGATCGCCCGGTTTTTGACCAAAAACGCCGGGCCCCGCCGCGATCAGAATCGTCGCCAGAGTAAGAAAGGTTGAGATGATTCGAGACCGATTCATCAGTTCAGAAAATCCTCGCGTATCGGTGAGAAAATATCGATCAAAACAACTTCTTCATCCAGCATCGTCGCCCCGTGCCAGTGATTGGACGGGAAGTGAAGAACGTCGCCCGCGGACACGACCCGCTCTTCAGTGCCAAGTATGAACTTCACTTTTCCCTTCATTACGAATGTCATCTGTTCGTGCGGGTGCCGGTGGGCAGGAGTCACGACGAAGGCATCAAATCTAAGCCGGCAGATCATGATCTTCTCACCGACTATCATCTGCCGATCGATGCCTTCCGAAATCCGTTCGACGGGAATGGAATCCCAATGAGTGACCAGTGCTTCTATCTGTTCTGTTTCACTAATCATAATTATTTAGTTTTGTTGCGGCTGCTCTTTCGATGCGTCTAGAGTTAGTCGCCACTCAACATAACGGCGATTTTCAGATACAAGCGGACCATTGCACACGGGCGAGGAATGGTCCAACTCGTAAACTGGTTTCTTGGCGGTGAGCCTCGAAAAGGCAATTCCGCTTCGACTAAAAGGTCAGACGCGCTCCGAACTGCAGCCTGCGCATCGCTCCCGCGCTTGTAATGCGGCCGAACGTTAGCGATGTGGCAACGTTTGCCGTGACTGTCGCATTCGGCTGGTCGTAATTGACCATGTTGAAGATATTCGTTCCTTCAGCACGGAGTCTGAGTTTGAAACGTTCGGCAAACCGGAAGTCGCGGGAAAGGGCCAGATCCACCGCCTTGTAACCTGGACCTGTGAGAAAGTTCCGAGGCGAATTGCCCTCGGTCGCAACTCCGGTCACATTACTAGGATTCTGAGCGAAGGCGAAAATGTTGAACCACATGCTCGCCGATGGGTTATCAAGGTGCGGATCGCCAATCAACCGCGCCCGGTCCGTTCCGCCCACTCCATCGAGGTTGGCGTCGACGTTTCCGTTCGTCACCGTGAACGGTCTGCCGCTTCTCAACCTTATGATCGGCGAGAGACTCCAGCCATTGATGATCCCCTTCAGGATACGATTATCACCTCGGTAGAAGTCGGGCTCGAAGTTTCCGCTTAGGCTGAAAACATGACGCTGGTCGGTGTCGGCTCGCCCTTCTTCGAGGTCCAGCCGAGTGTAATTCTGCGCCAAACCCTGGGTCGTGTTGTTGTGAAGCTGAACACTGCTCCTTGTGCTGCTGAGCGTATAGAATCCGTTGAGCGAAATCCTCCGGCCAAAACGGTAGCCGCCCGTCAACTGCATTCCGTCGTACGAAGCATCTTGATCCGAGTCCAGAACCAGGACGGCCCCGAATGCGGGATTTGGCCGCCGCGCAAGAACATTGCCCGTGGTCGCAGTCGGAGTTAAAACCGGATAGTTTACATCTCTTCCGAAAGGCAGATGACTGCTTCGTGTACCGACGTACGCCAGACCCAACGTAAAATCCCGGAAGATTTGTCGCTGCACCGAAATGTTTGTTTGAAATGTGCGCGGCCAGGTGAAACTCGACGACACAGCAAAGAGACCGCCGCCATTTGTGAACGCTCCGGTATACGGGAACGGAGCACCGCCGACGTAGGCGTTATACGGATTGCTGAGGGTCGCGCCCTGAGGCACACCGGCGGGAGTAGTGGTAGCTCGTATGTTTGTAAAAGACAACCGTGTCGCAAACGGCTGGAAGTTCGTCATCGTGTTCCATTCGTTGCCGGAGATGCTGCCCCAGAAAAGCCCGGCAGCGGCTCGTATAGATGTTTTGCCGTCACCGAACGGGTCCCAGGCGACGCCTAACCGCGGGGAGAAATGATCGAGATCGATCGGAATGCCGCCGCGCTCCACGCCTGGATCGCCATAGAACAGTGGCCCCGCGGGCGCTGCCGGGTTGACCGTAGATCTGCGGGAGGGATCATAATTCATGACACGGTTGAGCGGATCGGTCGGAGGGGTCTGCACATCCCACCGTAACCCGAGGTTCAGTGTTACGCGGGGGTGAAAACGGAAATCATCCTGGATGAAAAGCGCCGTGTACCAACTGTTCGTGTAGGCCGTGACGGGGGCATCCTGGTTGATCGCACTTGGCATGCCCAGCAGAAAGTCGGCTAGTCCATTGCCGCCTGCGGCTGTCACAGGCGGGGTGGTGTTTGGGTTAGCCGGCCGTGCTGTCACGTTTCCGTTGAAGGTGAAAACGCCGAAGTTGTTGAGCAGCGTATCCTGTGTGTCTTTGTTCAGCGAAAGCTCAGCACCGACTTTGATCGAATGGCTTCCAGTGTTCCAACTGAGAACATCGCGTAGCGAATAAAGATCGGTGCCCGCCACCGGCCCGCCGATCGCATTGGTCAGCGTGAAGTACCCTGTGACCGTGATCTGCGGAAGCGATGGAGCGCCTTGAGGAATGAACGCGGATCCGAGATCGCGAAGAGATGTAGCCGGTTCGTTGTTACGTCCACCGTAGTTGCGGGTGTAAGTAAGCCAGACTTGATTGACCTTGTCAGGACTAACTACCCAGACATCGCTTATGTTCAGGTTGTGCTGTCGCCATTTGAAGTCCTGCGTCGCCCATGGCAGGTTGCCGCTTCCCGGGAAGACCGTCGTGTTACCGGCAGTGTTGAAATAGGAGAAGGTCAGGCGGTGTGGTTGGTTGAGCTGGTGATCGACTTTTACAAGGAATTCGTCCGAGTTAAAGGGGTTGGGGACATTGCCCTGCCAACCGACGAACCGCCCATTCAGCATTGAATTCGGAAGCGGGATGTAGTCATTGAGTATACGCGTCGCTACCGGATCGATTCGGCTTGGACATATCACATTCTGGACTCCGTTACAGAAGAATGGCGTTCCCTGCGGAGCAGTAACGGTAACGGTTGCAGGATCCTTCGGAGGCGGATTATTCGACGCAGTGAAATTGCCGATGCGTTCGAGCGCCGTCGGGACCCTTGCCCCGCTCAGGAATGTGTTCGTGACTTGGCGCAGGCCCGCATACGAAAAGAAAAAGAATGTATTATCGCGGGCGATCGGGCCCCCGATAGTTCCGCCGAACTGATTGCGGCGATAGGGCGGCCTTTCCACCGAGGATCCCCACTCATTCGCATTGAACGCATCATTGCGAACGAACTCGTACAACGAACCGTGAAAATCGTTTGTGCCCGATTTGGTGATCACGTTGATGATGCCATTCGCGAAGCGGCCGAACTCTGCGTTGTAGCTGTTCGTCTGAACTCGAAATTCCTGAATGGCATCAGGATTCGGCAGGATGTTGCCGGTATTGCGGAGGTTGGTCATGTTGGTTCCGCCGTCAAGATAGTAGTTGACCGAACCGGTGCCGCCATCCGTGCCGCCGTTGATCAGCGTCCGCTGCTCGGGAAAGCCGAGGCTGAGATTACTGG
Organism: Acidobacteriota bacterium; assembly: GCA_031392105.1. Classification (GTDB taxonomy): domain Bacteria; phylum Acidobacteriota; class Blastocatellia; order Pyrinomonadales; family Pyrinomonadaceae; genus OLB17. The sequence goes on from JANMUW010000382.1 coordinate 4,239, forward strand.
TTGCGGCGGACGCGGTAGCGACCCCGTTGTTGTTTGACTGCACACCGGGGGTAAGATCCAGAAGTGTGTAAACGTTTCGCTCGACGAGAGGAAGATTCTCGATCTCTCGCGACTGGACAGTGCGTCCGAGTTCCGCAGAGCTGGTGTTTATTTCCGGCGGTGCGGTAGTAATGGTCACCTGTTCGTCGACGCTGCCCACCTCCAGGGAGATATCGATACGCGCCGTGTCGTTGACCCGCAAAACAATCCCGGCCTGGTGAGCCTTCTTGAATCCGCTGGCCGCCGTTGTTTCCACCACATAGTTGCCGACAGGTAGGAATTCGATCCGGTAGCCACCGTCCTCGCCCGACGCTACAGTGCGGGTAAGCCCAGTGTCGACATTTCGCGCCGTGACGCTGGCAGCAGGCACCGGTGCCCCGACCGGGTCCGTCACCGTACCTATGATCGTTGCGGTGGTGATCTGGGCGACCATCGTAACTGGTAGAATGACGAGCCCTACAATCGCGAGCCAAATAACGCTGAGGAGCGCTTTGTCACCAAATAATATTCGCATTTTCATTTCAGGATCCTCCAAGTTTTTGCCGGCTTAGATTCAGGTAAAAATCTTCTTGTCGGCCGCACCTCTCTTATGAGGGCGAGACCAACTATGCAACCTTCGGGGCCGCGAAGGCGGGTGCGGTAACGAGCGCCACCGCGCCGCGTAGGCGCGGATGTTCCGCGGCCGGGACAATACGAATGGTTGTCCGTCCCAGCCCTCTGGTTAACGTTCTTTCTTCCACGGCCTCGAGTACTTGCGGTTCGATCAAGTCCCAGGCCTCCGTGATCTCGCCACCGATGTCGATGAACGACGGATCGATAGCGTTGATCAGCGAGGCCAACCCGAGGCCCAGGTAACGTGCGGTTGAGTTCAAGGCTGTGAGTGCTTTGCCCTCGCCAGCGCGAGCTCGATTGATCAGGTCTTCGATAGTAAAGTCGATTGCTTCCATCGATCCAGGCTCTCTCTTCGAGATATTCCTGCCAAAATAGCGCGACAGCGTCGCCAGATTTGAGATATAAGCCTCCCAGCATCCATACGAGCCGCAAGAGCATTGAGGCCCGTCGATACTCAGCGGGACGTGAGCGAATTCACCGGCGGTGTTATTTATGCCCCGCAACAGTTCACCGTTTACGACGATGCCAACTCCAACCCCGTCCGAAACGCTGACGAAAACACTATTGCTCTGTCCGTGTACGTCGCGACGCGTCGACCATATCTGAGATAAAGCGCAGGCCCTGCCTGAATTTTCAAGATGAATTGGGGTTCCTTCGAATTCCCTTTCCAGCATTTCGATCAGGGGGACCTGTTTCCAACCTAGTTTTGGTGCGTTGATAACGATCCCCGACTCGCGGTCTACCATACCCGGAAAAACGATTCCGATTCCGTCACATGACGAGGGCGGAAGCGACGACAATCCGACATGGTGCAGCGTCTCACGGATCTTAACGCCAAGATACGAAACAAACTCACGGGGATCGAACCGTGTCGGAAAGCTCACAATTTCCCCGATTTGTTTACCGATGGAGTCGGTGATCATCACGAACGTGCGAGTCGCCCGCACATCCAGACCGATCGCGTAACCTTTCTCGGAGTTAATGAACAGAGACGTCGGTTGTCGACCCCGGACCCGCATGCTTCCTTGAGCCCCTTCGCGCACCAGGTTCTCTCCGAGCAATTCATTCACAAGCAGGGTGATGTTCGACCGATTCATTTCCATCAAGCGCGACAGATCAGCACGCGATACCGGTTGATGTGTGCGGATAAGCGTGAGAATAATTTGTCGGTTGATCTCCCGAGACGTTCCTCGTGTCGCCGTGGTAAAGCTTTTCGGGTTTATATTTCGCACGTTCTAAGAATTGGTATTACCAATTTACCTGAGTATGTTTATGCTTCGAACAAAAAAGCTGTAACAGAGGGCCGAGGCTCCTCATTACCTACGATTTAGGGTTTAAAAAATACCAAAAAACGATTAATTGGGAATTATATGTTCAGAGATTAAACATATTACACTTTATCCAAATCACGTCAAGCGTTATTTTGAATTGGCAGGAAAATGGGAAAAAAAGGATTACAAAAGTTAAAGGAGGAAGCCTGGGGAGAAGCTTAGGCTCGGCGGCCGCGGAGCGGCCCCTTGCATTTAGCCGTGGCCTTGAGGCCACTGTTATCCGAAAAGACTTTCGCGTCGCCTAGCGACCGCCTGAAGTTTCCTTCGTTTGCCGCTGACGCGCACGTTCGTGTAGGACCCGCTAACCGCTCTGAACGCCACGGCTAAATGCAACGAGCCGCTACGCGGCCAAAGAATTTTCTCAACAGCTCTTGAAGAATGATTGTTGCTCGCTTAGTGTCTGTCCGATCTTCTTAGCAGCGGGCGTGATCGAAAGCCCGCCGAGGTTCGTACACCGCAAGGTATTATGGATCCGGTCGCCGACCTCTTTCATTGTATCGATCACCTCGTCCAGCGGGATCAGGTGCTCATAGTTCGAAAGCGCCATGTTTGCACACGCGACTGCGTTGGTAGCGGCCATGACGTTTCGCCCTAGACAAGGCGCTTCGACGCGATTGCCGATCGGATCGCAGATCAGTCCGAGCGAATTCTGTAGCGCAAGCGACGACGCTCCGATCGATTGTGAAAGAGTTCCTCCGGCCATCATCACTATCGCGGCCGCCGCCATCCCTCCGCCCGAACCGGTCTCAGCCATACAGCCGCCAACCTCGGCGGCGAACGTCGCCCGCGATGCAATGAAGACACCAATGATACCGGCCGCAAGCATCGCCTTGACGACATCGTCCTCGGACCGGTTGAGTGATTGTGCGACGCCGAAAACAGCACCGGGCAACGCTCCGCACGAACCTGCCGTCGGAGCCGCTACGATAACGCCCATCGAGCTCTTTACTTCCATCGTCGCCGACACGAACATTATGATCGTGTTATTCGCATCACCGCCGATCAGATTTCGGCTATCGAGTTGTTGTCTCAACTGCAGTGATTGGCTGCCAAGAATTCGGTCTGAGTATTCGGTTCCCTTCAG
>JANMUW010000412.1:0-3960 GCA_031392105.1 Acidobacteriota bacterium
TCTTTCTATGGGCGCAGTGGTCTTGTTTGACGGGGTATGCAACTTTTGCGACGCGTCCGTAAATTTCGTTATCGAGCATGACCGCGAAGGATATTTCAAATTTGCGGCGCTACAGTCGGAGGCGGGAATGAAACTGGGGGCAGAGTACGGGCTCGCGGCGAAGGTCGGCGCGGTTAACATGACCGATGATCTGATCCCGATCGACTCAGTGATCCTGATCGAAGACGGCAAAGCGTACACTCATTCCACGGCGGCGTTGCGGATCGCTGAGAGGCTCGGGGGAATTTGGTCTCTTTTCTATGTCTTCATAATAGTTCCGCGGCCGGTCCGCGATTTCCTTTACGGTTTATTTGCGAGATACCGTTATCGGATCTTCGGACGAAAGGACCAATGCATGTTGCCGTCCCCCGAAATAACGGCGAGGTTTTTATAATATGAAAGCAATTTGGAACGAACAAACATTAGCTGAGAGCGCCGACACCGTTGTCGTCGAAGGCAATCATTACTTTCCGAAGGATTCGATAAACACCGAGTTCTTTCAGCCAAGCGAAACGCATACCGTCTGCGGATGGAAAGGCACCGCGAGCTACTATGACGTTGTCGTAAATGGCGAAACGAACGCCGATGCGGCCTGGTATTATCCGGAAACTAAGCCCGACGCGAAGGAGATCGAGGGGTACGTCGCGTTCTGGAAAGGTGTTGAGATCAAGGAGTAACTTCCTCTGCGTCCTCTGCGAGCTCTGCGTGAAACAAATCTTATTTCACGCAGAGCTCGCAGAGGACGCAAAGAAAGAAGTATGAGTTATTCACTCGACACACTTGAATATTCGAAGCTGCTCGAGCTCGTCTCGCGTAACGCGCAGACGCCGATGGGCGAATCGCGGTTTGCCGATCTGCGCCCGCTGGCGAATAAGCAAGAACTCGATCGCCATCTCTCGGCGATATCCGAGACGATCACCCTTAATGAAGAAAAACAGGTGACGTGGTCGTTCAGTGGATTGCAGGATCCGTCGGATGCGGTCGCGATCTTAAAGATCAGAAACGCGACGCTTGAGCCGACCCTGTTGCTGGAAGTCTCACGTGTCTGCAATCAGGCGCTGTTCGCTCGTTCATCCATCCAACCTGAAAAAGAAACGGCACCGGTGTTATGGAGGATCGTCGAGTTGATCCCGTCCACATTACTCCCGGCGATCGATCGGATCGGTAAGAAATTGCTCCCGAGCGGCGAGATCGACGATTCGGCTTCGCCAGAGCTGTCGCGTCTACGGCGCGAGATCAGCAATCAACGACAGAGACTAACGAAGTCACTCGAATCAGTAATGCGTTCGTCAGGCGACGCCATCCAGGACGAGATCGTCACTGTCCGCAATGATCGATTCGTCATTCCGGTCAAGGCAGACTTCCGTGGCAAGGTCGGCGGGGTCGCACATGGATTTTCTTCCAGCGGCCAGACGGTATTCGTCGAGCCGCTCGAAGCGATCGAAGCAAATAATGAGCTGCAGAATCTAAAGGGCAAGGAAGAGCGCGAGATCGCGAGAATATTATTCGAATTGACGGAGCAGCTTCGCGAACAGCTCCCCGCGGTCGAAGCCGCCGTCGAAGCCGTCGCTGAACTTGATTTTGTAAAAGCAAAGGTCGAGTTCGCACGAAAGTTCAACGCGGTCGTTCCCGAAATCTCGGATGATGAAATTCTGGAGCTGGTAAATGCTCGACATCCGCTTCTCGAAGAGAATCTTCGTTCGGTGTCCTTCTCCGTGTCTTCCGTGCATTCGGTGGTTAAAGCCAAGGCTGGAACCACGGAACACACGGAAAACACGGAATCGCGAAGCATCGTTCCGTGCTCCTTCAGGCTCACACGCGACAAGTCGGTAATGATCATCTCGGGTGCGAACGCGGGCGGGAAAACGGTTGTATTGAAGACCGCCGGACTGCTCAGCTTGATGGCGATCTCGGGGTTGGCGGTGCCGGCTGCGTCAGCGAAAATCCCCTTCTACGCATCGGTCCTCGCGGACATCGGTGATCATCAATCGCTCGCGGCGAATCTCTCGACGTTCTCCTCACACATGTCGAACATAGCGGACATGATGCGCGAATGCCGGGCACCATCACTCGTGCTGCTCGACGAGGCCGGAACAGGAACCGATCCGGAAGAAGGTTCAGCACTCGGCGTCGCGATCGTCGATCACTTTCGGAGCAACTGCAAAGCGCAAGTGATCGCGTCGACGCACTATCGCGGGTTGAAGATCTATGCAGCGAATGACCCGAACGTGATCAATGCGTCGGTCGAGTTCGACGAGAAAACTCTGCGGCCGACATACAAACTCTTGCTCGGTTTGGCCGGCGCGTCGTCCGGGATTCAAATCGCGAGCCGCTTCGGAATATTACCCGAGGTTATCGAAGAAGCTCGTGAGAATCTCGACATCTCCGCACAGGACGCCGAAGCATATTTGCGGAAGCTGCAATCCGAGACGAAGCAAGCCGAAGACCTGCGCATCGCACTCGAAGAAGAACGCGAAGCTGTCGCGATGAAATACGCAAGCCTCGATATCGAGTCGGGCAAGAAAGAAAAGGCGAGACAGAAGGAATTCGAGAGCGCGCTTGCTCGTACGGTCGATGATTTCGAACGCCAGTCCGCGGCGTTCATGAAAACGATCGAGGACAAAGCGCTCAAGAACAAGCTCGACAAGGAACGATCGGCGAGAAAAGCTGAATTGAATCGCGCAGTGGTCTCGAAAGTGAGCGACTCGGTGACGCGGGGACGCGCCGACGGCGGGAAAGAGCGACGCGGTGATGCGATCTCTGTATCACCCGATAAATCCGCGATCCGCAAGCCGCAATCCGCAATCGACGCGGTTCTTTCCGTAGGCTCTAAAGTGGTAACCAGTTTCGGCAACATCGGAACCGTCGAAAAGATCGACAAAGACACTGCCGAAGTACTCGTCGGCGGCATGCGTCTTCGAGAGAAAGTGGCAAACCTAAGGCTCGCCGAACCTCAGGCAGAAACCCGAGCGGTAGCGAGGGCATCAAACATACAGAAGCCCATCGACTCCCCCGACGCCGCAGCCGAACTCAATCTCATCGGCAAGACCACGGCCGAAGCCGAATACGACCTCGACCGTTTCATCGACGACGCCTACATCGCGTCGCTCCCGCGCGTCCGCATCATCCACGGCTACGGCACCGGAGCGCTAAAGAATTACGTGCATCATTTTTTGAAGAACCACGAGCTGATCGAGAAGTTTGCGTTCGCCCCCGACAACCAAGGCGGCAACGGCGCAACGATCGCGGATATGAAGGTGTAGGCTGACTGTCGTTGATCGAACCTGTTCCGCGAACCGCAGAGCGGTTCCGCGCATTTAGCCGTGGCCTTCAGGCCACGGTTGCGGTCCGCACGAATAACGCGTCGCGTAGCGACCGCATGAACATTTCAACTACCGCTGACGCGGCAGGGCTAAATTCGATCCGCCCCGTGGCCTCAAGGCCACGGCTAAATGCATCGGGCCGCTACGCGGTCGGTAGGATTCATCGAGTGACTGAAAGATGAGGGCTTTGGCACTGATAATATTTTTAGTTTTTCCGGTCCTTGCACAGGTGAATAGCGACGTCACGCTCGTTCAGGAGTTCGACCCGCGGCAAGGTTGCGAGACCATGGAGATATTTCTCGATTCTCTTTTCATTGCGGCTACCGAGTCGGAGTCAACGGCCTATGTGGTGATCCATCAAGGCAGCAATATCTTTGACAACGCAATTGTCCATAACAAAGCGAACAGTTATGTTCGCTTCCGCGGCTTCCCTATTGACCGCTACACCGTTTTGTTGACCAAGGGAAGCGGTGATATCAGAGTTGCCCTTTGGGTTGGCAAGAAGCCGCCAAGTATAGTCCCCTCCGACCTCGACCTCACTGTGGACGGTCAGCCATCTCGCCTGCTTCTGATGGAAGACACGATCCAAATGGTTAAG
>JANMUW010000523.1:0-6977 GCA_031392105.1 Acidobacteriota bacterium
GAACGCCACCGGCGTAACGGTTCAGGTCGACAACGAAGCTGACATCGAAAAAGTGTTGTCCGAAGCAAGATCGGCAGGCGGAAAGGTGGTCTTAGTTCAAGCAGTAAGGCAATCGTTAGAAGAGTTGTTTGTCGAGCGGACCGAAACCGAAACAAAACGATCTTAGTTTGCGACGCGTATGGCCGTCACCTTCCAGCGAATGTTCGCTCGATCGTCATTTCGATCGAACCCGGCAATCTCGAGATGGACATCTATCGTCTCATTCGGCCCCAATTGCGGCTGCTTGGTCGGGACCACCAGCAATTTCTTCTCTTTCAAGATCTGATTGAAACTATCGACGACGGAGACGTTGATCTCAAGGCCATTGATCGTCTTGTCACCTTTGTTTCGGATCTTGCCATGGATGTACATGGAAATCGTTCCGAACGCATTCGGCGATTGGACAGTGTCATCGGCCGTCGAGATGATGATGTCTTTTGTGATCTGTGTAAATTCAGGCGAGCCTTCGTGATAGGAACCTTCGAGGATATTAGCCATCTGGTCTTCCATGGACGGCTGTCGTGTGAGAAGCCAGATGCCCGCAGCTAAAACCAACACCCCGATCAGTGCTCCGACGATAAAAGCTTTGTTCAACCCCTTCTTCTCTTCCTGCGGTTCCAGAAACGTGTCCATAAAATCCCGGTCCTCAGTTGTTAGATGACAATTTTTCCTAAAAGTTCCTTTAGGTTATCATTCGATAACCGTTCCTCGAAATGCCTGAATCCAGCGAAAATAACTCGACGCCTTACCATTTTGTCGAAGTCGCGCTTCCGCTACCTCCACGGCAGACGTTCACATATAAGCTCGGGGCCGGACAGTCGGCACGCATTAACCTTGGTTCGCGGGTCATGGTGCCATTTGGAAATCGGGTTCTGACGGGATATGCGGTCGCCCTGCACGCGGAGCTCGAACCGGCGCTTGGGATCGATGTCACAGCGGTTAAGTACGTTTCCGAAGTTCTCGACGAAACACCGCTCGTTAACGATGAGATCCTCACGCTGACCAAATGGACCGCCGAATATTATGCCGCCTCGTGGGGCGAGATGCTGAAGGCGTCGCTGCCGGCAGGCGTTAACGTCACCGTCGTACAGTTTGCCCGTATCAGCGAGGCGGGACGGGACCACCTGCTCCGCACAAAGAGTCTGAGATCGGTGCGTGATCAAATTCTCAAGCGGCTGTCGGTTGCCGATGAGATCGCCGGCAGCGAGCTGGAGAAAGAATTTGGAAAGTCCGGTGCGAGGCGTTCTTTACGTGAGCTCGGACGGCTGGAATACATTACCCTTCGCGACCACGCACTTGCCGAAAAGGTTAAGGCAAAGCGGAGAAAAGCGGTGCGCCTTTTGGAAGCAGGAGATTCCGAAAATGGCGAGAAGCCGATCACCGAAGCACAGCAGCGAGTTCTGGATAAATTGATCGAAAGCGATGGCGAGATGATCTTCACCGATCTGCTCGAACGGGCAGCGGTCGGTGCGTCGTCGATCACCACGCTCGCGAAACGCGGGCGGCTCGAAGTCTACACGACCGAGGTCCGACGTGATCCGATGGCCAATACGCCTGATCTTCAGGCGAGTGAAATTGTACTCAATGCGGAGCAGTCGTCGGTGCTATCCGAGATCGAGAAGGGACTCGCAACGGATGAATACAAAGCGTTTCTCCTGCACGGCATAACCGGGAGCGGCAAGACCGAGGTTTACATTCGAGCAATGCGACTCGCCCTGGATACGAATCGATCGTCATTGATGCTTGTTCCTGAGATCGCGCTGACGCCTGTTTTTTCACGCCGGCTGCGTTGGGTATTCGGTGCGGAGGTTGCCATTCTCCATTCGAATTTGTCGCAGGGCGAAAGGTTCGACGAATGGCGGCGCATCCGCAGCGGCGATGCCCGTGTCGTCATAGGCACACGCTCAGCAGTTTTCGCTCCGCTCGAGAACCTTGGGCTGATCATCGTGGACGAGGAGCACGACACGTCATACCGGCAGAACGAATCGCCTTTTTACAGTGCCCGTGATGTCGCGGTGATGCGGGCAAACCTTGCCGGAGCGGTCGCGGTGCTCGGTTCCGCAACACCGTCTCTCGAGTCGTACCACAATGCGAAATCGGGGAAATACCAATATCTACAGCTCGAGAACCGGATCGGCAATAGGCCGCTCGCCGCCGCTGAATTGATCGACATGCGCGATGTCTTTAAGAAAGCGGGAAAAGATGTGGTTCTCTCTCCGCAGCTGATCGCCGCGATCGAAGAGACACATGCCAAAGGAGAGCAGTCGATCATCCTGCTGAATCGTCGCGGATTCTCGCAGTTCGTTCTGTGCCGCACGTGCGGTGAACGACTTCGCTGCAAGAACTGCGACATAACACTCACGTACCACCGGCAGGATGGAAAACTTGTCTGCCATTACTGCGGCTTTACGGCGAGCACGCCGAAACATTGCCCATTTTGCGAAAGTGAGTTTCTGTACTTCATTGGCCAGGGTACCGAGCAGATCGAGGACATTCTCGTCAAGCGGTTCCCTAAATTGAGGATCGCGCGTATCGATCGGGACACGATGTCCAAGCGCGGCCAGATGGCAAAGACGCTTAACGCGTTCGACGCAGGCGAGATCGATATGCTTGTCGGTACGCAGATGCTCGCGAAAGGGCACGATTTTCACAACGTTACTTTAGTGGGTGTGATATCGGTCGATATCGGCCTCGGCCTGCCGGATTTTCGTTCGGCGGAACGGACGTTTCAGATCCTTACGCAGGTCGCTGGACGAGCCGGGCGGGGCCAGCTTCCGGGACGTGTGATGATCCAGACTTACTATCCCGAGCATTACGCTCTGAGGCACGCGTCCGGGCAAGACTATCAGGGCTTTTACAAAGAGGAGATCCGGTTTCGATCGCAGTTGAGTTACCCGCCGTTCGTCGTGCTCGCGTCGATCCTCGTAAAGCATCAGGACGAAGAGTCCGCCGCGAGAAATGCGAATCTCGTACGGAACTCGCTCGATGCGGCTAACGATGACAAAGCATGTCGCATCCTGGGTCCGGCACCGGCATCGATCTCCCGGTTGAAAAATGAATACCGCGTACAGATCCTCGTTAAGTCGACAAGCCGTAGAAGGCTTCGAGAAGTTATTGAGATCGGGTTGCACCTGGCGGAAGAAAACGGCGCCGAGATGCGTCATATCTATACCGAGATCGACCCTGTGAATTTGATGTAGGAAATTCCCCCACGAACACTTGAAACATCCCGGGACTAGATTCATCCTTCCCGAGTACAGTTTGTTTGCCCGTGAAATACCGAAAGGACGCGAAAAGAAGAATTTCCTTTTCGCGTCCTTTCGCGTATTGTGCGGGCAAAGGTTTCTTAGCCGCACGCCCTGCGTACGTCGGCAGAGAAAGCTTTTAGTTGACGGCTTTCGATGAAAGCTCAGCCGATTTGGTTTTGACCTGGGCGTAAACTTCCGACACCGAGACCTTGCAGTTAATCGATTCGAGTGAGATCACGTCGTCGCGTTCATTGTAGATACGATAGATCCACTGCTTCGCATTCTGGCGCGCATAATGCTCAACGCGCATCTCCTCTTCCTTTAGGAGAACAAATTCCTTGATGCTGTCCATCGCAAGATAGCTCTCGAGCTTGTTCGTCTTGTCCGATGAATTAGTCTGGTTCGAAAATATCTCGACGATGAGCGTTGGGTTCAAGAGCAAGTCGGAGTTTTGATCAGCAAACGACGGCTCACCGCTGACGACCACGATGTCCGGATAGCAGATGTAGCTGTTCTTTAATTTGACGCGCATGTTCGAGATATAAATCTCGGCTTTATGCCCGTGCATACGACTGCCAAGGGCTACGACCGTATTCGAAACGAGCATGTTATGCCAGCGGTTCGAGCCCGAACGCGCAATCACTCTGCCGTCCACAAATTCGTGCCTGACCGCGCCTTGGCGCTCGGTGGTGAGATAATCGTCAATTGAAGTTTTCTTGGTAGACTGACCAAAGACTTTTTCGTTCATGTGTACTCCTGGGTGTTTTACTGCGATGAATTCGAGAGAGTGGGCTTTGGGCTAGAGCCGGCTACGGCTTGGGTAATTTCGTTGCTGGAAATAGTGTTGCATATCGGGTGATAATATTTCAAGGCAAATAATATGAAACTCTTCGAACTCGCCGATGCTACTTTTTCGACGATAGAACAAGGCGATGGCGGGATTGATATCGAGGGCGCCGCCGGTTTGGACATAGCCAAAACCGGCGAAATTACATTTCTCGCGAACCCTAAATATACGCCTCAGATCCAGCAAACACGGGCGAGTGCGCTATTCCTGAACCATGGAGTTGATCTCTCAAGGACCGACATAGCCGTGCTCCGGTGTAAGGACGCATATCTCGCCTACACGCGAGCTCTGCGGCTATTTCATCCGGGGAAGGAAATTGTTCCGTCGGTGCATCCAACGGCAGTTATCGACGCATCCGCAACGATTTCTCCGAGCTGTGATATCGGGGCAAATGTTGTGATCGGAAAAGATTGCCATATCTCGGATGGCGTCAGGCTTTTCCCGAACGTAACGGTATACGACCGCGCCACGATCGGAAGAAATTCAACGATCCACTCCGGCGTCTCGATCCGCGAGGATTGCCAGATCGGAGCGAACTGCATCGTTCACAATAACTCGACGATCGGCTGCGATGGTTTTGGCTACGCGAAGGACGAAGACAAGCATTGGTTAAAGATCCCCCAAGTCGGTCGCGTCGTGCTTGAAGATGACGTCGAGATCGGGGCAAATACCGCAATCGATTGCGCGTCGGTCGGCGAGACACGTATCAAGCGCGGCGCGAAGATCGATAATCTTGTCCAGATCGGACACTCGTGCACGATCGACGAAGATGCGTTGATCTGCTCGCAGACCGGACTCGCCGGAAGCTCGGTTATCGGCAAACGCGTGATCCTTGCCGGGCAGGTCGGCATTGCCGGACACTTGAAAGTAGGCGACGATGCAGTATTGACTGCAAAGTCCGCGACCAGCCACGACGTCGAACCGGGCAAAGTGATCTCGGGTATTCCAGGCTTCGATAACAAAGACTGGCTTCGGGCAACTGCTGCGTATCGGAAGCTCGGTGAAATAGTTCAGCGGCTCCGGGGACTCGAAAAGAAGATGGAGGAATTAGTGACGAGGGACAAGTGACAAGCGACGAGATATGAGCCGAACTCAGTCACAGACGCACTGTCGTTCTTTGCTCTTCACCTCGTCACTCGTCACTCGCCACTCATCACTCGAGAAGATATGACACCAGAAACAAAAAAAGAACTTTCAGAATCGGGCTACGACATCACGCCGATCTCGGACGAAACCCGCGAGCGGCTCGCGCAAGATTTGAATGAAGAGGAATCCCGCGTCCTTCTGAATCACGGAACGGAAGCTCCGTTCTGCGGAACTCTGCTCGATAACAAGTTGGATGGAACTTACGCATGCCGTTTGTGCGGTCTTCCGTTGTTCTCTTCAAAGCATAAGTTCGATTCGGGAACGGGCTGGCCATCGTTCTATACGCCGTTCGACAAAGACCATCTGGAGGAAATCTCTGACGACAGCTACGGCATGCGACGAGTCGAGATCCGGTGTGCCCGTTGCGGCAGCCATCAAGGACATGTCTTTCCCGACGGCCCGCCGCCGACCGGAAACAGGTATTGCCTTAACTCAGTGTCGCTCCAGTTTTTCACCGAGGGTGAAGAGATACCGCAGCACGTCGATTAAAAAATGATTTGAGGTTGGCAAGACGGCGCGGCGATCATCTCGGCGCGCCGTTGTGCTGTTCTCTATTCAGGGTCGTTGGGATTGTTGAAGAGCACTCCGAGTTTGATACTTCCCTGTCCGTGCTGAGGAAAGTTCGTCGCGTTTCGATCACCCGGATCGAGATTCGACGCCGTGTCGTCCGGCGGGCGCACCGGGGGGCTCTCTCCGCTCGACGATCAGCAACTCGGCGGCCTGATCATGTGGATTCCCGGCAATCTTTTCCTCTTCGCGGCGATCGGGGTGCTGTTTTTCAGGTGGGCAAGGGAAGAGGGAGCGTGAGCGGGGAACAAAAAGCGTAAACGGGGAGGGAAAGCGTGAGCGGCCCGCTGGTCAGGCCGACTAGCGAGTCCGGATCGTCAGCCCAAGGCAAATCCAGCCGGCCAGAAAGGCCACTCCGCCCAGCGGTGTAATGGCGCCGAGCCCTCGTATCCCAGAAAGCGCCAGAGCATAGAGGCTGCCCGAGAACAACACGGTTCCCGCCACGAACAGCCATCCCGCCCAAACTGGTAACGGACCGGGCCACCGGGTGACGGCCCAGGCGACCGCGAACAACGCCAGGGCATGGTACATCTGGTATCGAGCCGCGGTTTCGAAGACCGCCAGGAGCTCTGGCGTCAGTCGCGACCTGAGCGCGTGAGCCCCAAACGCGCCGGCCGCCACCGAGACCAGGGCGGACAGCGCGCCAACACCGAAAAACAGCCGGTCCACTCCAGTTACCGGTGAGAGAGGCCTTGTGCGGCCAGCTCCTCGTTGGCGGCCCGGCGGTCGGCCCACCCGGCAAGCGCGCCCATGGCCAGGATGAAAAGGATGTCGCTCACCGCCACCATCCTCATGCTCGGCGGCGGTGGTCCGTAGGTGCTGGCCAGATAGGTGCCGACCAGCAACACAACGACGACCAGGATCCGGCCAGCCCTGACCGGGTGACGGTGGGAGCCCCGCGCCACATACAGCGCCAAGCCGGCTCCAAAGACGAGCGCCTCGAGCGCCAGAGTGGCAACCGGATTGTTCCAGAGTCCGAGCCCGAGCTTGGTTGAATCGTTACCCATGATCGGCAGATCGGGTACGTGTACCAGCACATCCAGCACATAGTGGGAGAACACCGCCAGTCCGACTACCGCGGCCGCCTGCCAGTGTCGGCTGGTATCGCGAGTGGGCCAGGAATAGTAGAG
>JANMUW010000007.1:0-7982 GCA_031392105.1 Acidobacteriota bacterium
CCTCCCGGAGGTCGATCCTGCGATCAAGGCCACCACCCTGCGCGAGAAGCTCAAGCAGCGCTTGAGCGGCTGGAGGGACGACACGCCCCTGTTCGACACGACGTGGAGCTACTCGTCGTGTTGAGATTCACAAAACAATTCGCCGTCGAAACCGAGCAGGCGGATGTATTCGTGGGTGAATTAGCGTGCAGGCCGTTCGTGTCCGTCGCTGCCCCGAGAAAGAATGTGTACATTCGCGTCGGTGACAGCACGAACGGATGATCGACGAGCCACTGAGTCCAATCCTCGTATCCTGCAGGCAGCACAGGAGCGTTACCGTTTCTGTCGCGCCACAGGTGTGCAGTTTTGTTCAAGGTGTAATTCGCCTCGAATACCCATCCGTTTCGTAACTCGCGCTCGAAGCCGATATTAAATTGATAGCTTTCAGGAATTCGCAAACCTGATTCGACGGTGCGAAGCGGATTCCCCGTACTCGTAACGCTTTCAAGAAAACCCAGACTGGTTGTACACGGCGCGGGCGGAGATGGCGTCACGTTTGGGCAGACGCTCGCCAACATACTTCGAAGCGCTTCTACGGAAGCAAAAGGATCCGGAAAGTTTGCGGCGATCGCTGCGAGAATATCCCGACGCCGGTTGTCAGTCGCGACAAGGGCCGGGATCAGGTTCGTATCAAACGAGACGAGATTGCCACCCGTATTCTGAATCGAGTCGGCGACGGTCCGCAGAAGAACGCGATTGTAAAAAATGCCGGCACCGAAACGTACGACGGACTTGCCATCGCTAAATGGGTCCCACGCAACTCCAATACGTGGTCCCCAGTTATTCGTATCTTTGACCGCCGTCTCACGTTCGAACCGAATACCAAAATTGACGGTCAAATTCTGAAGCGGCTTCAACTCGTCGTTGAAGAATATTCCGGAGTAGACATTCTTGACGTCCGATGTCGTCCCGAAATTCTGTCGGTATCTTGAAAGAACGTTGTTCTGGTAATTCAATACGCCTGCAAAATTGAATGTCCCTGTCGCGTCACCGAGACCGACCGCTTTCGAGCGGACCGTCATGACATCGAAACCGGTCTTTAATGTGTGGCTGCCGATCAAGTAACTGAACGAATCCTGAATCTGCAGTCGTGTTTCTTTACGGTTCTGCGGAAAACCGGTCGCATCACCGGTGACCGGTGCCGTCGAGTTTCCCGCGGTCAATGTCTGCGATCCGCCGTTTGGATTCGCGTACCCGATCAGGACGACGGGGCCGAACGGATCCGCTGTCTGGAAACTCGGCCGAAAGATCGAGTACTGCCCGCGGACCTGGTTTACTGCTTTCGCGCCAAAGACATGATTGTCCGTAAAATTGTACGCCTCGGATGATGTGTTTCGGATCTGCAGAGCGTCGTCCAACCTCGTCGTCGACGCAAAAGTAGTTCGTCGATTTTGCCGCCGGCCGAACTGGAAACCGAACGTGAAGTTATTTGCGGCGGAGAAAGTGTGATCGATCCGCGCCGTTATCGAATGATTGATATTCGGAGTATTCAGCGTCGCCTGATACGGCAGGATAGGTGTTGCGGGTGAGCTGCTTGCATCCTCGCATGCTGGCACGGTCGGCGGGCACGATGTGGCCGTAGGCTCGGGAAGCACGAATCGCGGATTACTTCCGACTGGAACCCACGTATCTATGAAGGTCGAGTCCACGAGATCGTCGTACTCATATGCCGCTGAAAAGAAGGTCTTGTCGCGTCCATCATAAAACGGCAGCCGCACCGGACCGTTCAATGTAAAGCCGGGATTGTATTCGGTCAACGGCGGCCGGCCGACAGCCGGCGTCCGACTATTGTTGTACCAGGTGTTTGCATTTAGATTGTCGTCACGAAAAAACATGAACACCCGGCCGCGAAGATCATTCGTACCGCCCCGGGTTCGAAGATTGATCCTCCCGCCCGATGCCCTGCCATACTCCGCCGAGAACTGGTTCGTTATCACCTGAACTTCTTCGATCGCTTCCATCGATGGCTGAAACCTGTCGCGCGACGATCTGTCGTCGTTATTATCAAGTCCGTCGATCGTCAGATTATTCGAATACGCAACCCCACCCGACAGCGAATAATTCCCCTGTTCCAATGGAGCGGTCGGTGGAGATTGAAATCGGTCCTCGGCGAGTCCGTTTGTCGAAAGCTGCTCCTCCGATGTTCCCCCAAGAGTAAGAACAAGATCGAGGGGGTTGCGAGTATTGTTCGGCAACTCTTCGATCTCACGTGCCGCGAGTGTTCCTCCGACAACGGTTCTCGTGGTATCGACCTTCGGGACATCGTCGGCGCTAATCGTCACGGTCGCCGACGCCGTTACATCAGCCGGCGAGAGCATAAGATCAAGACGAAGATTCTGGCCTGCCCACAGGCGCAGTTCGGCTGACCGTTTCGGACCGAAACCGGTTACCGCAGCGCTGATCGAATAGGTACCCGGCCTTAGCTCAACGAAGCGATAATTCCCATCTTCATTAGAAACCGCTGTACGTTCATTATTCGATTCGATGTGCGTCGCGATCACGCTTGCGCCTGCGATCGGGAGCTTATTTGAATCGACGATCTTTCCGGATATCGTTACATCGTCTAGATCCTGCGCGGCCGTGAACAGCGAGGTAAGTACAATGACAGCCGCGGAAATCATGATGCTTCGCAGGTTAATCTGCATGTGAGAGCCTCCTGTCTTACTGGTATTTAGCTGTTGAGGACGGTATTCTGTCTCTACACGAAAGGATCTGTAGCGAAACTTTCTGAATTTTTCGAAAGATAAATGAAAACTGCCGGACAAAGACGACCACGCATATCCGAGCGCATCAACTCGCTTGTGGCTGCCGAGAAGCCTTTTCGCCAGTTCGCCGGGAATGTCTCAAAGATCGCAAAGACCGCAATTGACGAGGCGAGCAGCCTGTCACTTGAACGTGTCGAGATCGAGATTCCTCGCCTTCCCAAAAAGCTGGACGGCTTCAAGATCATCCACCTCTCCGATATCCATCACAGTCCATTTACAAGCCTCGAACACATCGAGCGGACCATCAAGATCGCTAATCGGCTAAAGCCCGACATGTTCATCCTGACGGGTGACTATGTCTCGCACGAGAAAAAATACATCGCCCCGGTTGCAAAAGTCTTGGGAACTCTAAGTTCGGAATTCGGGACGTATGCGTGTCTCGGCAATCACGATCACTGGACGGATCCGGATCTGGTCGTTCGAAGATTTCGCGACGCCGGCATCAAGATGCTCGTCAACGAAGGTTTCCGTTTTGAGGCTCGTGATGCTTCGATCTGGTTATGCGGCGTCGATGATCACATGGTCGGAAAAACGGATCTGACAGGCGCACTTAAAGGTTCGTATCCGGATGAGATGAAACTCCTGCTCGCACACAACCCGCTGATCTTTCGACAGGCGGCGCGATACGGTGTCGATCTGACATTAAGCGGCCACACCCACGGTGGCCAGATAAAGGTACGCGATCCGGAAAAACGCCTGCTGCGTCGTCGGAAGCTTTCGAGCGGACTACACGAACGAAAAGATTCGCAGATCTATATCACCCGCGGCATCGGCACGGTCGTGCTCCCCATCAGATACCAGTGTCCGCCGGAAATTAGTTTGCTTGAACTACGGTCTGTTTGATTTTCGATTTTCGATCGTGTTGTTTGCGTAAAATTCGGCTCAGATGGAGACAGCTTTCTTCTTTGCGGCTTTGCGACTTTGCGGGAGGACAAAGCTTGGACGTTACGGAAGATTTATTCCCGCAAAGGCGCAAAGCAGCAAAGAGATCGCAATTCGAAAATCGAAAATCGCAAATTCTCATGAACTCGATCCTCACCATTCCCAACCTGCTGACCTTCATGCGAATGGCGCTGATCCCGGTCTTCGCGAGTTTGCTCTACTACGGTTACAGCACATGGGCGTTGGTGATCTTCGTTATCGCCGGAGTTTCAGATGGGATAGATGGATTTCTCGCTCGACGATTCAATCAGGAATCCGAACTCGGCACGATCATCGATCCGATCGCAGACAAGCTGCTGATGACCACGGCGTTCGTGATCCTGACGATGCCCAACGTTCTTCCCGAGGTCCGGCATCTGCCTGTTCCCTTTTGGGTGACGGCAGCAGTCATCGGACGCGACGTCCTGATCATCGCAGTCGCCGGAGCGATAAATATCATGACCGGCTTTCGAGGATTCAAACCGTCGTGGCTCGGAAAACTGAGCACGCTCATCCAGGTCATCGCGGTCGGGATGATATTGCTCGCCGCCGTAACCGGCTACGGATTCTATCTTCCGACGACGTACTTCATCGTTGTTCTGCTAGCCTTCGTTTCCGGATTCCATTACGTCTTCCACGTCGCCCGCCTCATGCGCGATGCCGACGCCCATCCCAAATAAGCGCGCGTCTGACATAACCTTCAGTCGACAACCTTGAATGGACATGTTGATCTTTTAGGCCGGTTACCCGCCGTTCTTTGAGATCTTTTCGATCGTACTTAGCAGCTCGTCGAAATTCACCGGCTTGGCGAGATGGGCGTGGAATCCGGAAGCGAGGGCCCGATCACGATCGTCGACCGAAGCGTAGGCCGTTAATGCGATCGCCTTGAGTGCCGCGTTTCTCGAGCCGACGTCTGCGCGAAGCCGCGAGACAAGCTCATAGCCGTCGATCTCGGGCATTCCGATGTCGGTGATCATGAGATTAAAATCGCGCTCCGCCAAATGCTTGAGGGCTTCGAGTGCGCTCGCGGCAGGAGTGACTTCGGCTTTCTCGTTTTCGAGGAAGATCTTCAGCGGCATCAAGTTTTCATTGTCGTCATCAACCAACAAAATAACTTTTCCCGCAAGAGCTCCCTTCGACGAGTCTTGCCGCTCTGCCGAGAGATCCAAACGGTTGTAGAAGTCCGCCGCGAGCGGAAGTGTGAGCGTGAATGTCGAGCCTTTGTCTTTTCCATCGCTGCTGACATCGATAGATCCGCCATGCAGCTCAACGATATTTCGTACGATCGTCAGCCCGAGGCCAAGCCCGGTGAAGTTTCGGCGTGCAGACGCATCGGCCTGGCGGAATCGATCGAAGATATGCGGTAACAGATCGGCGTCTATTCCGACACCGGTGTCTTTTACGTGAAGTACGGCAGATGTCTCGGTTCGATCGAGAGCGATCGCGATGCTTCCACCAGCCGGGGTGAACTTGATCGCGTTCTGTAAGAGATTAGAAACCACCTGTTGCAGGCGCACCGAGTCGGCCGTCAGGAAAATTGCTTCCTCGTCGTGATCGAAAACGTAATTCACACCTTTCGTATCCGCGAGCGGTCGGATAGTTTCCGACGCCGTCTCCACCACCGAGACGAGATCGACAAGCTCGGTCTCAATACGCATCTTCCCCGAGATAATTCGCGAGACATCGAGAAGGTCCTCGATCAGACTGCTTTGGAGACGCGTGTTCCGCTCGATCACTTCCAGGGCACGTTCTGCATTCTCTTCGTCGAGCACTCCCGCCTTCAACATCCGCACCCAGCCCAGCATCGCATTCAACGGAGTTCTGAGCTCGTGCGAAAGTACGGACAGGAATTCGTCTTTTGCTCGATTGGCCGCTTCCGCTGCTTCGCGAGCGGCCGCTTCGGTATCTATCAAACGAACATTCTCGATCGCGACCGCCGCAAGGTTCGCCGCCATCTCGAGGGCCACCGCATGTTCCTGATCGAAAACACCGTTCTCATGAGCCTGGACCTCGAGCGTGCCGAGCACATTGTCCTTGATCATCATCGGTACGATCAGCGAGGACTTAGGATCGATGCCGTTCTCGCTCAACACGACGTGTGGGCGATTCTTCATCTCCTCCCAGTAGTCGTTTGTAATGATCGTGCGCTTTTCGAAAACAGCACGCGAGTTTGCACCACCGCCTTCACGCATCAGCGGCATTGGCGGCAGCAAAGAGATATCGACCTCTTCACCTTCGCCCCAAACGTAAGCGGCATGACGCAGGTTGGTCTCCGCGTCGAAGAACGAAACGAAGAACCCGGAGCAGGTCATCGAAGCGGAAATAAAGTCGCGGACCGCCCGGTAGATAGTTAATAATTCGCGGGCGCGTCCAAGGGTCGCAGCGAGAGGTACTATCCGGCGCAGCAGCACTTGATACTCTTCTGCCGCTTTTCGTTCCGCCCGTATCAATGCTTCCTGATGTTCCTTCGCATCGGTGATATCTAGCGTGACGCCGTCAAACCGAACAGGATTTCCCGCATCGTCGTAGAACGTCCGGCCGATCGCTCGGATCCAACTGATCTCCTCATTCGGTCCGACGGTCCGATATTCGATCTCGTACGGAGCCTTGTTCGCGATGGATGTATCGATCGCGGTGCGTGTTCGCTCGCGATCGTCGGGGTGGAGTGCCTCGTAAAACAATTCGATAGTCACGTCCGTGTCTGGCGCGAACCAGAAGTGCTCTTTGACCCTGGTATCCCAAATCAGCTGGTCGAACGGCAGATCGCAGAACCAGAATCCAACCTGAGCTGCATCTTTTACAATGTCAAAGCGTTCCTGGTATCGCCGCAAAGCGACTTCGGCCGCCTTGCGCTCATCGATGTCGATGACCGATCCGATAAAGCCGAGAAAATCTCCGCTATCTGAAAACCTGGGTTGGGCCGAGTCGATCGCCCACCGATATTTTCCGTCGGCCTGACGCAACCGATATTCAACGTTGAACGGACCGTGCTTCTCATTTGCTTCAAAGAATTTTTTCTCAGATTCGGCCGCGTCCTCAGGATGCACCGCCGCAAGCCATCCGGTTCCTAAACCGGTCTTCGGTGTTTGGCCGGTAAATTCGTACCAGCTCTCGCTCAGATACGTGCACTCACCGTCGGGCTCCGTGACCCAGATCATCACCGGTGCGTGATCCGCCATATTTCGGAACCGCGCTTCCGAGTCGCGGAGGGCAGTCTCGGCCCGCGCCCGCTCGATTCGCGAAAAGATCCTCGATGCGAATTCCTGCACGAACTCTATCTCATCGTGTCGCCAATCGTACGTCTCGCTGTGCGCGGCAGCGAGAACAAAACGCAACCTACCGTCGCTTAGGTATGCGGCGCTTATAATCGACCCGATTCCCAGCTGTCTGAACCGCTCGACGGCTTCCGTCGGACGACGTCCGTCGTTGACATCGTTGATGACGACCGCCAGGCCGGACTCGAGAAGCTCGACCTCATCAGGAGTGTGAAAATCGTGTATGCCGTAATCTCCCGCAAGGTCCGCTGTCCCCGGAGCACGGTGGTCGTAAAGTACGGTCGCAGTCGTCGAGCCTCGATCGATCTGGACCATGAGAGTGTGATCCAGCCCGAGGTGCTCCGAGACGATCTTCCCGCCTTTCCTGGTTACTTCTTGGGCCGATTCCAACGGTGAAAAATTAGCCTGCCAGTTCGCGAAGAACGCAAGGTTTGCCTCGCGCCTTTTCCGCTCTGTGATATTGTTCACCACGACCGCAACCCTGTTTCCCTCGCCGCGGCCAATGCGTGAGACGAAGATATCGAACCACCGGTTCATGGATGCGGCTTCGTTCTCAAACCGCTGAGCGACGCCGGTTCGGGCGACGCTGCCGAGAACATCCACCCAATGCTGTTCGAGATCGGGGACAAGCTCACGAGCGGTCCGGCCGATCGCATTCGAAGGAAAACCGGTGATGGTAAAGAACATCGGGTTGGCTTGCTCGAAACGATA
The DNA here is from genome assembly GCA_031392105.1 of Acidobacteriota bacterium. Lineage (GTDB taxonomy): Bacteria > Acidobacteriota > Blastocatellia > Pyrinomonadales > Pyrinomonadaceae > OLB17. The sequence continues at coordinate 7,712 of JANMUW010000007.1, forward strand.
ATCAAGCGGTTTGCCATCGGCGTCGAAGATCACCTCCGCAATGCAATATCCCTCGTCGATCGAGTCGAAGAGCGTCCGATAAGTTTCTTCCGATCGTCGCAGCGCCTCTTCAGCCTGTTTCTGCTCCGTGATATCGATCGCCATTCCACCGATAAGCGCCGTTTTTCCGTCGGCACCGCTTATCGGGAACTTACTGACGATAGAATGGTGCAGGATGCCGTCATCCTCGACCAACGATTCCATGATCTGAATTCCCGAACTGCTCGCAATA
>JANMUW010000057.1:0-2897 GCA_031392105.1 Acidobacteriota bacterium
CGCCCTCGACAAAGCCGGCACGGATGTCCGCGACTTCGACTGCACTTCTGTTGAGACCTGACCGGAAACTTTCAATCCGGCCGACTGCCTTCTTATCCGTACGGATATCGTAATTGGGGAAATCGTCGCGCTGGCTAACCGTTCGTGAGAACAAGCCCTCGCCGCTTGAACGTGTCGTCGCGCCCGAACGAAAAAGCGTCGGAACAGCGATCAGCGTAGTAACAAATGCAATGACTAACAACGTCAGCAAGGGTCGGCGTCGAGCCTTAGCCGGTGCGGTAAATTTCATTTAGAGTAAGCCTCCTACAGCTATTTCTGGGTGGTGTGTGGTGCTCAAAATTACGTTAAGAGAATCTCAAGCCGGATGGCCGGTGCGTGGGCGATTATGCTTCGACACCGGGAGAATTTATGGTTACAATTTAGTTCGAATCGGAAGGCTGTGGCTTCGTTAGGAGATGCACCTGCATCAGGCGGGAATCCACGTCTTCGGCAAAGAAATTCTTAGTAACTTCAAACTGCGTTTGTAGCAAAAAAGCCGCTTCGAGTCAATTTTTCCACGAACAATGTCAGAAAACTTCATCGATAAGGTATTTGGCACAGACGGGCTGATCGCAAAGTTTCACGACAACTACGAACACCGCCCGGGCCAGATCAAGATGGCCGAAGAGATCGTGCGGGCGTTCGAAGAGAAACGTCACCTTATCGTAGAAGCGGGAACCGGGACCGGGAAGACACTCGCGTATCTGGTGCCGGCGATCGCTGCCGCACTAGGCACAAAAAAGCGAATAGTCATTTCTACCGGCACGAAGAATTTGCAGGAGCAGCTGATGGAAAAGGATATTCCATTCCTGCAAAAGGTCCTGCCTAAGAAGTTCACGGCCGCCTACATGAAGGGCCGTTCAAATTACGCCTGCCTATATCGCATCTCCAAGGCGGAACATCAGCCTATTCTCGGCGGCTTGGACGAGATGGACCATTTCGATGAGGTCCGCCGATGGTCGGAGGTATCGCAGATCGGCGACCGGCGCGAGCTTACAAATCTCCCCGACGACATATCCTTTTGGAGCCGCGTCAATGCGCGATCCGAAATTTGCCTCGGTCAAAAATGTCCTGACTTTGAGCCCTGCTTTATCACTCGGATGCGTGCGAGGGCGGAAGACGCCGATATTATCATCGTCAACCATCACCTCTTCTTTGCCGACCTGAGTGTTCGCGGCAATCAGTATGGCCGCGTCATTCCGGATTACTCGGCGGTGATTTTCGACGAAGCACATCTGATCGAAGACATCGCCGCTGATTACTTCGGCGTCCAGATATCCAATTTTCAGATCGATGAGCTTGTTCGCGATACGGATAGTTTGCCGATAACTGATCCGATCGCGACGCGCGACCTGACGAAGATCGCTGCGAAGATCATCGGGCTCGCGGAACAATTCTGGATCCGGTTTACGCAGGCGCGATTCGATGGCCGCTATCCCATCCTCGCTGACGTTTTTTCTTATCGAACGAAGAACGGCGACAATGCCCCGACGGCGGTCGGCGAAGCATACGAGGCGCTCGACGAAGCGCTTGGCCGACTTGTCACTGCGATCGATCCCTTCGCAGACAAGATTCCTGAAGTCGATAGTCTCGTTCGTCGTACAAAGCAAACCCGAGCCGATCTCGATTTCGTTGTTCATCAAGCCGAGCACAATTACGTCTACTGGCTCGAGCGGCGCGGAAAGGGAATGTTTCTTCGAGCTTCGCCGGTCGATGTCTCGGAGCTGCTCCGCGGCAAGCTTTTTGAGAAGGTCGAAACCTGTGTGCTGACATCAGCGACGCTTTCAAGCGCGGGTTCGTTCAACTTTGTGCGCGAACGTCTTGGGCTGGATACGGCTAAGACGAATGTGCTGCACGCCTCATCATCATTCGACTATGAGAGCCAGGCGATCATTTATTTGCCGAAGTCGATGCCCGATCCGCGGACTCCGGAATTTACGCAGCTCGCGGCCGGCGAGATCGTAAAGATCCTTCAGGTGACGAATGGAAGGGCGTTTGTTTTGGCAACGAGCCATTCGTCGATGAATGCGTTGTACGAACTCGTTTCCTCGCGTGTCGGCTTTCCGTGTTTCGTGCAGGGTTCGATGTCGAAGACCGGACTGCTCGACAAGTTTCGCGAGACTCCGAACGCGGTGTTGTTTGCAACGGCAAGTTTCTGGCAAGGAGTCGACGTTCAGGGCGATCAACTCTCGTGCGTGATCATCGATAAACTTCCGTTCGCCGTGCCGACGGACCCGATCGTCGCCGCGCGTTCGCGGTTTATCGAAGAGAACGGCGGCCGTCCGTTCTTTGAGTACAGCGTTCCGCAAGCCGTAATTTCTCTGAAGCAGGGAATCGGTAGGTTGATAAGAAGCAAGACGGACCGCGGTGTGATCGCGATCCTCGATCCTCGTTTGAGAACGAAAGGATATGGCAAGGATTTTCTGACGAGTCTTCCGCGGATGCGGATCACGAGTGATTTGGATGAGGTTGCGGAGATATTTCGAGTTGAACGATCCACTAATGCGTAGAAAGATATTTTGAAGGCACGGATGTTTTTGATACTGCGATCGGAATCAACAATGATGCAATTATCGCGATGTTAATTGACCCTTCCGAATATTAGGTAAATTCTCGCGTCGTTTGTCGAACAACGAGACTCCGGAATTTTGTACTGGGCGTATTACAGCCACACTAAAAAGAAGCGTTTCGTCGGCGAGAAAGCACCAAAGGTGCGACCGCAATTTAGCCCGGTGCATCGCCCCATACGCGCCACGTTAAGCTTAGAGAGCCAGCTCGCGTAGCGAGCGACAGCATAAAGCCCCGGGCCTTAGCCCGGGGTTGCCACCGAGACCGTGACGGAGCCCGCGTATGCGGGC
>JANMUW010000084.1:0-3582 GCA_031392105.1 Acidobacteriota bacterium
CGAGCCCGTACCTTGCATGGCGTTCGCAATTGTTACCGTCACATTTGGGACCACGGCACCGTTTGGATCCTTAATCGTGCCTTCAATGCCGCCCGTCGTTTCTTGCCCAATCGCCATTGCCGAAGCGAACAGGACAACGGACAGAACTCGCGTTACAAATCCGATTTTCTTCATCATCATTTGCTCCTAGTAATCAAGTATCTGCAGAGGTCTTCCCTAGAATTTCGTGCCGGGCTCTATCGAAGGAGTGTTAGTCCGGCGCCCAAGTACAGCACGTTTTAACCTGCCCGAAACCGTTGTGTTGTTATAAAGATTCCTGATGAAAACAGGACTAACGAAAACGAATGATGATGTACGATAACATAACTTTACAAAAGTGTTAACGAAGAAGTGACATTTTCTGAAAAAATTTTTCGGCCGCTATCGGTAGGCGATAACCGTGCCTTTTGCACCCACGGCCCATCCAAATTTCTTCGTGATGAATAAGCCGTAGAGATGGTCCGAGGTTGAGCTCTCCTGCTTGATCCAGGTCCGGCCTTTATCAGAGGATCGAAGTACAAGTCCCCCGCGGCCGACGATCCAACCATTCTTGTCATCGGCAAAATCAACACGCATAAAATTTACCGGATCATTGTTGATCACTCTCTGCCAGTTAACTCCACCGTTCTCGGTACGAAGGATGAGACCCTTTTCCCCGACCGCGTAGCCTTCATCGTCGTCTCGAAAATCGACATTGAATAGAGCGAGGCGTGTTTTAGAATTTTGCACGATCCACGAATCACCACCATCGACCGTGGCGAGAATCACTCCCTCGTCGCCGACGATCCAGCCGTGCGAGCTGCCGTTGTAGTCCACATGAAAAAGCTCGCCCTTGGACGGCACTATGACCCGACGCCAGGTTTCGCCTCCGTCCTCGGTGCGCATTACGAGCGAATCGATCACGTCGCCGGCCCGATTCAAAACCGAACCGACCAGAAGTCCGCGTCGCTTGTCGGCGAACCGGATGCTTAGGAATTCCGGCGATCCGTTCTTGAAATCACTCGGGCGGTAGATAACCGTCTCGCGCCAGGTCAAGCCGGCGTCGTGGGTAATGAACATCTTTCGTCCGGCAACGAGGTAGCCGTTCTTCTCGTTTCGGAAGTAGATCTCATTAATATCTTCAGTCGTGTTGAGCCGGTAAGTTTTCCAGGTCCTGCCACCGTCCGATGTCGAAGCCAAATAACCGCCGTCTCCCGCGATCCATCCATCTTCGGCAGTTGTGAAATAGACGGCGACGAGGTCACTGTTCGTGCCCGAAGGATTCTTGACCCAGCCCGTCTGCGAGAAAATGGGAGCGGCCGAGATGATTATGAAACAGCAAATGTACGAAAGCTTTGAGATAAACCTCTGCACGCTTATGACCCTCCGGACTAAATAAAAAAAGGTAATTTTCGGCGAATAGGATAACCTTTTGTCCGCCGAAAATCACCTTATGCGAATAGAGCTCGAACGCCTATCTTGTTACCCGATAGACCCTGTTCTTCCACACGACGACAACTTCCTCGCCTAGCGAAAAGTATTGTGCAAGCTCCTTTTCACGAGCCAGAACAGCGAAATACTCCTCGCTCGCAAATTTCAGATTGACCTCAGCCTGCTTCAGCTCCGGCCGAAACTCCGCGTCGACCCAGACGTTGCTCTGCTGAATAAAGTTCTTGTTCGCCACGAACTGGTTCTGCGCGCTGTTTCGAATAAGGACCTGATCCTCGTCCTTGCCGTCGAGAGCCGCCTCCGACGTGACGGTCACATTCGACTGCATTGAGTTTTGCTGCACGCTCTGACGTACCGCATCCGATCCACTCTTGCGGGCCATCTTCGCGGACGCCCCAGCCGAGAGCTCCGACAACTGTCGGGCGTTGGTTGTTGGTGCGTTTGCAACCGAACCGTCAGTCGCAAGGTAGGACGTGTATGGTGTCACGATCCCATAACGCGTCCCGAGATCGACTATCTCGTCCTTTAGTTCTTTTGTTTCGCCGTTCAACCGGATCTGCTCGATCAGCCAACCGACGCGACGGCTTGCCCAGAGACGCGGGAGAAAATCGTTGTCATCTTCGCGGAGAGGAAAATCCAGATTCGAATAACTAAAACTTCGGTTCTCACGTCCCGACTTCCCTCTCAGAATCGCTGTGATGTTCTTTAGATCACTCGCGTTTCGATAGCGTCCGATCACAGTCACCTGCATTCCTTTAAATAGGTCCGTAAGTTTGCGCGGATACATCAACTCCGTTTGAACGCCGCCAAGATCCAACTCGAGATCCGACAACACCGGCGAACTCACTCGGGCAAAAAAGTTCGAGACTTTTATTTCGAGGTCTTCCTTCGGTTGCACGTACTCCGAGATACCCGAGTTCTCCGATCCAAGCTTGTCGAGCAGAGCGGTATTCACGTCGTATCCAAATCCGAATGGAAAGATACGCACGTCAATCGTCTTAGCCTTCTGAAGATTCGCGTTGATCTTGTCGATGTTTGTTTCGCCGACGGTGGGCAATCCGTCAGTCATGAACACGAGCATCTTTGGACGATCATTCTTGTCGAACTGCTTCATCGACGTTAGCAGCGAATCGTTGATATTGGTTCCGCCCGTCGCACGAAGTCCCTTCACGAATTCTTCGCCGCGGCGCCGCCCGGATGCGTCAGCGTTGATGAGCGAACGCTCCATCAGATGTTCTTCGCCGGCGAAGTTGATCACGTTGAACCGATCACCATCGCGTAGCGACCGGATACCAAACAACAAAGCGGAACGAGCCTTCTCCATCTTCCCTTCATCGGCCATCGACCCGCTTGTGTCGAGCACGAACACGATGTCCTTGTTAACGAGCTCGCGATCAGCGACGTCGTCCTTTGGCGAAAGCATCAGCAAAAAGTATCCGTCCTTTCCGGGCTCGCGATGCGTGAGCAGCGTCATTCCAAAATCGTCGTTCGACAATCCGTAGAAGAGCTGAAAGTCGCTGTCATTGTTCGAAGTCTCAAACGAGACCGACGCCGATCGTTCGCCTTTGTTCACGACATCAATCTTGTGCGAGGGCGAATAGACATTCCTCAACGCTTCCTTTCCGGTGATCTCGATCTTTCCCGAAACGGTGCCGAATTGCTGCGGCGGCATCGCAACGCGTCCTGTGTCCGGATAACCATTTGCCCGCCATAGATTTCGACCGGTCCCAAGCGGATAGCGGTACGAGACTGTGCCCGAGTCAGCTTTCAAGATCTGCGAATAGACAAGCTCGAGTTTTTTATCTGAGTTGGGCGGGATCGGAAATATCGAAGCCTGAAAAAGATCTTTACCGGCATATTCCAAAAGGCCGGGATCGCGCTGCCGGCGGACGATCTCGTCATAGATCCGCCGCGCTTCTTCACGCGACCGAACCTCTCCGACGAGTTTCTTGCCGTTTTCCCAAATTGAAAATTCGACTATCGAAGCAAGGAGCCCGCGATGCTCCAGCGCCCGGCCGCGATCCAAAGCCGCCGCGGCCGTCAAGGCGGAATCAGCGGAGCGCCGCCGGCCGGCTCCCATCTCGAGGTGGGCGAGCAGGATGTAGCCCAGCGCCT
>JANMUW010000094.1:0-7479 GCA_031392105.1 Acidobacteriota bacterium
CAGTCGATGTGTTTGCTGCTGACCTTGTTAGCAGTACCGGTTTTCTATTCGCTCTTCGATGATGCCGGCGAAACGCCATTTTTCCGCGGCGTCAGGGCTAAAGGCGCCGCGATCAAGACCGCCGTCCTTCGTCCTTTTGTAGACCGGTTCTCGCGGTCAATGGCAACGACGGGTGATGTACGGGATGAAGAGGCTCAAGATAATGCGGCCGGACCTGATGCTCGACGAGCATAAAGTTTAACGAAGGCCTGCCTCTGCCGTTTGAAAATGTAATGGCGGCTACGCCGCTCGGTGTGCGGACAGCCGACGGCCGCTAACGCGGCCATAAGCTTAGTAACGATTTTGATGGTTAAGATTTTCTATAGTTTTGTTTTGGCGATGGTCTTGTGCGTTTCTGCGCTGTCGCAGAATCCGCAGGCGACGCCTCCACCTGGACAGCCAACGCAGCCGACGACTCAGCCACCCACGTCGCAGCAGCCCCAAACTCAGCCTCAAAATCAGCCGCAGGTTCCAGCCGGCCAAGTCACTAATCCGAATCCGGTTGTTCAGCCGCCGTCGGCACTTGGTGTTGGCGGCTCCGGCGGTGTCGCACCGGCTGTGTTGCCTGATGAGCCGCCGCCAGTCGCTCCGAACTATAGTGCACCTGCTCGTCCGCTGCCGGATGCAAACCGCGTCGGTGTAGATATCGCAAACCAACTGCCGATGACCTTGGAAGAGGCGATCACGCTGGCGCTCAAAAATAACAACAACATCGATATCTCGCGTAACGATGTGCAGGTCGCCGAATATAATTTGCGCGGTGCACGCGGCGTCTACGATCCCCTTATCACGTCCGAGAATTATTACGAGAGTGCGACGACACCGACCGCATCAGCGATCGGCGGTGCGGTGAACGGTGCGGTCACTCAAACTCGTTTCTTCGGCTCGGGGGGCGTCAACGGTTTCTCGCCCATCGGCGGCGGTATTTACTCCGCGGATTTCAACTCATCGCGGACGTCGACGAGTAACACAAACTCGTTCCTCAATCCGCAATACCCCGCGGCCTTGCTGCTTACCTACACGCAACCGCTGTTCAGGAATTTTCGCTTTGACAACAATCGTCGTCAGATCGAGATCGCAAAGAAAACTCTCGGACTGACGGATGCGCAATTTCGTCAACAGGCGATCGAGGTCATTGCACAAGTAGAACAGGCTTACTGGGACCTTGTCTTCTCATTACGATTTCTTTCCGTGCAGATCGATGCCGTGAAACAGGCGCGGACACAGCTTGAAAGCAACCAGCGGCTCGTCGCGAAAGGTGTGATCGCGCCGATCGATGTCGTCGCCGCGACGACGCAGATCACGACCTTCGAACAGAACGTTTACACCGCTCAGGAATCGGTAACGCGAGCCGAGAACAATTTGAAAACGCTCATGCTGCCTGACCGTACGTCTGAAGTCTGGTCCCGTGCGATCACCCCCGTATCCGATGTTAGCCTCGAAACGCCGAAGGTCGGCCTGGAGATCGCGCTGACCGAAGCCTTAAAAAATCGTCCGGAGATCGCGCAACTTGAGACAAACGCCGAGATCAACAAGATCGACGAACGCTATTATCGAAACCAGACGAAACCGCAGATCGATCTTGTCGGGCAGTACACGTCGCAAGGTTTGGCAGGAGAACTAACCGCGCGCGGGCAACTGGCCAATCCCCCCGTGCCACCCAATCTTGTCGGCGGATATTTTACATCGCTCGGAAATTTGATCGCGCAAGATTATCCGACGTATCGCGTCGGTGTGACGATCGGGCTGCCATGGGGGAACACGGTTGCGAAAGCAAATCTTGGCCGCACGCTTGTGCAGGCCGACCGCATCGGAAACCAGCGTGCACAGCAGGAACAGGTTATTGAAGCCGAAGTACGCAACTCGATGCAGGCTTTGAAATCAGGCGAGGCCCGTCTGGCATCGGCCCTTGCGACGCGTCAATCCGCGGAGCAGCTTTATGAAAGCGAGCAGCGACAATTCCGCGCTGGGACGACGACTTTCTATCTCGTGCTCCAGCGACAGACCGACCTTCTTGTCGCCCGTAGTCGTGAGCTTCTGGCACAGACCGATCTGAACAAAGCGATCTCGGAATTTCAGCGTGCGACCGGCACAACTCTCTCGGCAAACAACGTCACCGTTTCGCAGAAACAGGACTTTACCTATTTTCCGAATCGACGGAACACGGCGTGGAACACGTTCTTTTCGAAGTAGCGAATAACGCAGAGATCGCGGAGAACGCCGAGAAGGCAAATTGCAGAAACATTCCGTCGGAGCAAAAGAGTGAGCCCGCGAAATACGCGAAAACTCGCGAAAGGAATTTTTCGCGTCCTTTCGCGTTTTTCGCGGGCATTCTTCCTAGGAACCCTCCGCGTTCTCCGCGATCTCTGCGTTACAGATCTGCTCTTCACCCCCAAAATCCCGCAACTCGTAACAAATTGAAACTTTCACGCCGTCATCGCGCGTACCATTGCTACGATTCGTCCTAATCCAACCCGCGAGGTTCATATGAGATCTATTTTGAGAAAGACCCTAGTCGCCACCGGTCTGTGTGCGATGGCATTCGGCGTCGTGCTGCCGGCGAATGCACAGGGCAAACAAGCCGGCATCAACGTTCCGGTCACCTACTACAAACTACCGAACGGCCTGCGCGTTGTGCTCTCACCCGAGCATAGCTCGCCGCTTGCTGTCGTCGCCGTTTACTACAACATCGGCTTTCGCATCGAGCCCCGCGATCGCACTGGCTTCGCGCATCTGTTCGAGCACTTGATGTTTCAAGGCTCGAAGAATCTCGGCAAGATGGAATTTATCCGCCTCGTCGAATCGAACGGCGGCGTTTTGAACGGATCGACGCGTTTTGATTTTACTAATTATTTCGCCGTCGTTCCGGCTCATAAGCTCGAGACATTGTTATGGGCCGAAGCCGACCGAATGCGCGGGCTCGATATTACGGACGAGAATCTCAAAAACCAGCAGGGCGTCGTCGGAAACGAGGTGAAGGTAAATGTGCTGAACCAGCCGTACGGTTCGTTCCCCTGGATCGACCTGCCGATGGCTGCGTTTACGAACTGGTACAACTCGCATAATTTCTATGGTGAGCTGAAGGACATTGAGGCGGCGACGATGGCCGATTCCAAGACGTTCTTCGACAAATACTACTCGCCGCAGAATGCGGTTGTCGTCGTGACCGGCGATTTCGACGAAGCTCAAGCAAAGGGCTGGGTCGCGAAATACTTCGCCAGTATACCGGCGCAAAAACCTGATGCTATACCGGACTTGACTGAGCCGAAGCAGACCGAAGAAAAGACCGTGACGAAAGTAGACAAGCTGGCGAAAAAACCGGCGGTCGGATTCGGCTATCAGATGCCGAAGCGCGGCACGCCCGAGTATTTCGCGATGGGCCTGATTGACCAGATCCTTCTTCAGGGCGAAGACAGCATGCTCTACCAGGAGCTCGTGAAGAACAAGGCGTATACGAGTGGTTTGAATGGCGGCATCAACGGCTATCTCGGAAACATGTTCAATTACAATGGCCCGATGCTGTTCTCTGTCGACCTGATTCATGATGACAAATACACGGCGCCGGAAATTCTCGCGGCCAGTGACGCAGTGATCGCACAGGTGCAGAGCAAGCCCGTCGACCAGGCCACGATCGATCGCGCGATCGTCAAACTTCGCTCAGGGCTTTACGACACCATGTCGCAATTCGGCGGAGTCGGACGTGCCGACCTGCTCGCATGCTTTGCATTGTTCGATGACAAACCGGAGAACATTAATCAGATCGAGGCGAATTTCCGTAAGGTCACGCCGGCTTTGATCCAGCAGACGGCAAAAGATTATTTGCGGAAGACGAATCGAACGGTCGTCATCCTGAATGTCGAAAAGGCTGCAGCCGCGGAGGAAGAATAAAGTGAAAAGTGAAAAGTTAAAAGTGAAAAATTTTCCTACTTTGCGTCTTTGCGTCTTTGCGGGAATTCTCTTCGTTACGGCGATCTCGGCATTCGCTCAGAAAGAAACTCCGCCGGTAGGCGGACAACCAAAACCGTTCGTGTTTCCGAAACAAGATACGTACACGCTGTCGAACGGCATGAAGGTCACGCTTGTGCAATACGGCTCGGTGCCGAAGGTCGCGATGCAAGCGATCGTCCGTGCCGGAACGTTAAATGAAAAAGCCGATCAGCGTTGGATCTCGGACATTGTCGCAACGATGCTGAAGGACGGCACAACGAAGCGCTCGGCCGAACAGATCGCACGCGAAACCGCCGAGATGGGTGGAACTATCTTCACGTCTGCGAGCAACGACAAGACGACGATCGGCGGCGAAGTGCTCAGCGAGTTCGATACTCGGTTCCTCGAGCTGATGTCGGACGTCGTCGTCAATCCGAAATTCGCACCGGCGGATCTTGAAAAGGCTCGTGCAAATAAACTTCGCGAGATCACGGTCGCGAAGGCTCAAGCAGGAACGCAGGCGTGGGAGCGTTTCCGGGATATCGTCTTTAGCGGTCACCCGTACTCGGCTGTGGTCGCGTCGGAACCGATTGTCCAGTCATACAAGCTCGACGACGTGCGCGGCTACTACAACGACAATTACGGTGCAGCCCGAACCCACCTGTACATCGTCGGTCAGTTCGATACGGCGAAAGTTAAGTCAACGATCGAGAAAGTTTTTGGCGGATGGAAGAAGGGCCCGGATTCGATCAGGAACGTTCCGACTATCGTCGGCCGGCGTTCACTTACGACGATCGACCGTCCCGGAGCCCCGCAATCGACGATCTATATGGGAGTACCGGCGGTGTCGCCGTCCGACACTGATTTCATCAAGTTCACGGTCATGGATTCGCTGCTCGGTAGCTCGTTCGGTTCGCGTATCACGTCGAACATCCGCGAGAACAAGGGCTACACCTATTCGCCGGGAAGCTTTGTCTGGAGCCGTTACAAAACCGGTTACTGGGTGGAGAATGCGGACGTCACGACAGAGTCGACCGGTGCTTCGATCAAGGAAATTCTTTTTGAGATCGATCGGCTGCAGAAAGAAGCTCCGAGCGATACCGAGATGCAGGGGATAAAGAATTACCTTGTCGGAATCTACGTTTTGCAGAACTCGACGCGAAACGGTGTGATCGGACAACTCGAGTCGATGAACTATAACGAGCTTGATAAGAACTATCTCGACACTTATGTTCAGAAGCTTACAGCGGTTTCGGCAAAAGACATTCAGGACATGGCGAAGAAGTACCTGGTGCTGGATCGTATGACGTTTGTCGTCGTCGGTGATAAGTCGAAGATCGATGAGCAGCTGAAACCTTACGAGGTGCAGTAGCTCCTGCGAAACGGTAAGCGGTAAGTGGTAAGTTCGGGTGTGCTATCTAATTCATGTCACACACCCGAACTTACCACTTACCACTTACCACTTACCGTTTCGCTTTCTAGAGCTTCATCCCACCACGCGTGAGCATCGTTTCGAATCCGGTCTTGTCTACCGCTTTTATATAGGCGTCGCGCGGTTCGACGATCCCTTTCTTGACCAGGTCAAACAACGAGTCGTTCAGCATCACCATTCCATGATTCTTACCGGTCTGCATTGCGGATGGTATCTGGAACGTCTTGCCTTCGCGGATCAGATTGCTGATCGCGGGTGTGATGATCAGGACCTCAAGCGCCGCGACGCGTCCGCCGCCCTTCTTTGGCAAAAGCGTCTGCGCGATCACGCCTTTTAACGATTCAGACAGCATCACGCGAATTTGCTGCTGCCGATCGGCAGGAAATTGATCGATGATGCGATCCACCGTGGAAGGCGCGGTCGTCGTGTGAAGCGTGCCGAAAACCAAGTGTCCGGTCTCGGCCGTCTCGATCGCTATGGCGATCGTTTCCAGATCGCGCATTTCGCCGACGAGGACGATGTCCGGATCTTCCCGAAGAGCCGCGCGTAACGCGTCCTTAAAACTGTCAGTGTGATTGTGGACCTCGCGTTGATTGACGAGACATTTCTGATTCTCGTGGACGAACTCGATCGGGTCCTCGATGGTGATGATGTGATCTTCGCGCTGCTTGTTGATCGAATCGACCATCGCGCAAAGTGTTGTCGATTTTCCCGAGCCGGTCGGTCCGGTGACGACGACGAGGCCTTTTGAGAGCGAGCACAGATCCATGATCGCCTTCGACAATCCAAGTTCTTCAGACGTCAGGATCTTCGAAGGAATGATGCGGAACACCCCGCCCATCCCTTTGCGGTCCTTGAAGACATTGCAGCGAAAACGCGCGAGGCCAGGGATCTCGTAAGCGAAATCCGTGTCGCTTCGCTTTTGGAACTCATCCTGATTCCGTTCGGGCATGATGGAGTACAGCAACTCGTCCATCACTTCAGGCGAGAGCGTCGTTTCGCTGCACTCGAGAGCCGTCATCTTGCCGTCCTTTCTTATCAGCGGCGGCATGCTAACGGACATATGCAGATCCGACGCTCCGACTTCGGCCATCCGATTGAATAGTGCATCCATCCGCGCGGTCATCATCAGATTCTGCCTACGACGATCGGTCTTCCGGCGATCTATCGGGGGCAGCACGATATCAGGCGGAACATTAGTTAACACCGGAGTTGATTCCTCTATCAAACCATCCTCGCGAGCGGACGTTTTTAGCTCCGGAACAGGCGGAACATCAAGATCCTGCCAACGCCCCGGAGGTTCGTAGGTCGCCGTATCAGAAAAAACCGTCTGGAATTGTGGATCATTCGCGGAAATCACTTCGACCTTCGGCACATTGCCGACCTCGATCTTTGGCATCGAGGCGCGGTCTTCAACAACGAGATCTGGCACGATCGGAACGTCGATCGGAGATGACGCATTTACCTGTCGGCCAACAGAAGAACTTTCGATCGAGAATACGGCGGCATCGTCGAGATGCCGGGTCTGCGGCACCGGTTCGGCGACAGCTCTCGGAGCCGGAGGTTCGGGTTTGATTTCGGCGCTCTCGATAGGACTTCCAAGCATCGGACGGACCGTGACGTTAAATCCTGCGGGCGTCTTCTGAATTGTAAAGTTAAACTTCCCAAGATTGTGCGGATGTACGAACTGGATGGTCGGCAGATTTGGCAGGTCCTGCTTCACGTCAGGCGGGATCAGCGGAAAGACCATCATGCTGATCTGCGTGCCTAGCAGCGGCGTGTTGCCAACATCGGATTGGCCCTCGGCCGCGACGACGTACGGGTTTCTGTTAGGTTCGAGGCGGAGTTCGTAGCCCGCAGAAGACAAAAGGGTTTGCAGATATTGATTCAACTGTTCCATGGCGAAAAGTGTGAATGAGTAAACGAGTGGAGACGAAGATAGGTAATTTCGGAGATGAGCAAGAATGCTCAGAAAAAAGGATAGCACAAGCAATCAAGTCGTGTCAGCAAAAAAGGTTAAGGCCGAAAGCAGAATAGCGACTCAGATAAGCTGTGGTGGTTATTTTGTGTGGCGTTGGGTG
>JANMUW010000095.1:0-3717 GCA_031392105.1 Acidobacteriota bacterium
TTTACACTTCCGTCGGGGCGAAGCATGATGTTGTCCGGCTTAACATCTCTGTGTACGATCCCCGCTTTATGCGAAGCGGCCAGCGCCGAAGACACCTGGATGGCGATGTTCACGGCCTCGACTAGGGGGATCCTGCCGCGCCGGATCCTCGTACCCAGGGTCTCTCCCTCGACGTACTCGCTGACAATAAATTGTGCGCCTTCAGTTTCGCCGATGTCATGGATGATAAGAATGTTCGGATGGTTCAGCGCGGATGCTGCCCTCGCCTCGCGTGTGAACCGGCGTGTCCGATCCGAATCCTTTCTGAACTCGCCGCTAAGAAACTTGATCGCGACGCGCCGGTTGAGTCGCGTATCTTCAGCAAGAAAAACCTCAGCCATCCCCCCGCGGCCGATCGTCTCGATCAGACGGTATCGTTCCGGAAGAACCTTTTGATACTCGCTGGCGAAAGCCTGAGTCGTCGTCGATTGTGGGTCCGTGTCCGCCCGAACCGCTTCCGTGTCATCCAGCTTGATACGCACACTCGTAGCCTTATCCTTCCCAAGATGGTCGTCCGAGCGCGGCTCTGCCGCATCGTCGATGGTTTGATCCGGGACTTCATTCATAGGGCAAACGTAAGGAATCTGCGGAATTATGCCACGAAATCAGTTTAGATCAGCAAGTTTTTCAATCGCCAGGGCGCGTACGTCGGTATGCGGGTAGCGGACGGATCACATCGAAATGACGAAAGCTAATCCTCGCTGCGACCAACATTTCGCGCAGGGCCTGCCCCATACGCGCCAAGTTAAGCCGCGAGAGCCAGCTCGCGTAGCGAGCGACAGCATAAAGCCCCGGGCCTTAGCCCGGGGTTGCCACCAAGACCGTGACGGAGCCCGCGAACCACGGAGGTTACATGGGCGAGGCGATGGCGCCGGATGTGACGGCATCAACCGTGCAGCGTTTTGTTTCGTTTATCGATTAATTTCTGACGGTGATCAGAAAGTAAAGCTAAGTCTCCTCGTTTCGATTTCGGCTCACCCTTCACCGTTCAATTTACTCGAGCGTGCACCGTTATCTGGACTCGCCGATAACGATTTTTACTGACTCGAGGTCGCTTATCGACAGCTCAAGAAAGACGCGATCGAGAATGTGATCGGAGCACGGGCCGTCTTGACAAGGTGGTCGAACTGAAAACTTGCCCGTTGCGATGATGTTCCAGCGGGAATTCTCTTTCTCAAACGGTAGTCCGTGCTCTTCTAACTTTTTCCATAGCTCTTCCCGTTTCACCGGGTCGAACGATACGCCCGTTCTCCGGTCGTAATACCTGTCGTTCGGCTGGGACGGCTGTTTCGGAAACTCGCTTGAACATCCGGCATCGTAAACAAACAATCCGTGCCTGAACCAATATAGGCCGCCCTTAAAACGGACGGTTGAGCCATTGTATTTGTAAGGGTTGTTCGCAATCTCGCAGTATGGGAGAACTTGAGTCGAAGCGGGAAGATCGACTGCCGCCGGCGCAGTCGGAGTCGGAGTCGCCGGAATAGTCGCTGGGCTCGCCTCCCCATTGACTGGAGAACCCTCCAATTGTCCGCTCTGACATGAACAAAACAACAAGAGTGCGAAGCCAAAGATAAAGGACCGAATCATAAAGCGCCAGCTAGAACGATCGCGCCGATATGCGGCTTGTCGGTACTCAAACAAGTTCGCAGTGAAAGCTCACGGAGCTGGTACCAAACACGCTCTACAAAAGAAAAGCATCCGTTTCCCCGACCTCTAACGCCCCAGGCGCCTCTCCGGACAAGCCACTGCGAGTGAATGCTTGAAACGGACGACAGAGGGGATGATACCACAGACATTAATACTCCAATCGATCGCGCGTACCTCGGATAGGTAAGCGCGTTCCTCTTATTCTTCGATCTAAGATTCTTCGCGTTCCCGTCGCCGATCCGCGACCGACGAGCCTCGTCTGTTTCGAAAACGAGTATTTCGAAATTACCGGCAACCTCCTGAGTTCCCAAGATCGCGTGGACGGCAGAGTCGTTTTCCATTACGCCCATGCGGCCGATTGGGAGCGAGAAAACAAATCTGGACCGAATACTTGCCGGCCATTGCGTATTAGCCGGAGCCCGAAGCGTGGTCGACGGTGAGGACTCTGTTCGGAACGGTCGCGGCGCCGCGGATTCGTCCGGACATATCCCATGGCGCTTGACCCCATCGGCAAATCTGCCGATAATATAACCAATTACTCCCCTCGCTCTTTCGGGAGCAGGGTGCGAGGCCGCTTTCGGGCGGCCTCTGCTAATTCACTCCCATGAAAACTTATGTTTACGTCGACGGCTTCAATTTGTACTACCGTGCTGTGAAGCGCACGCCGTTCAAGTGGCTCAACATTGATGAGCTCTGCCGTCTCCTGCTTCCGAAGGCTCAGATCGTCCGAATCAAATATTACACCGCTCGCGTTACAGCCCGCCCGCACGATCCCGATCAACCTACAAGACAAAATATTTATCTAAGAGCCCTGAAGACAATCCCGCACCTTGAGATCATCGAGGGCAGCTTTTTGACAAAGCCAACTACGTTGCCGTTAGTTGCCGATCCCACGAAATTTGCGACCGTTATAAAGACCGAAGAAAAAGGATCTGATGTTAATCTTGCCACACATCTAGTCAACGACGGTCACTTGCAGCGGTACGAGCAGGCAGTTGTCATTACCAACGACTCGGATTTGGCCGAGCCTGTCCGAGTGGTTAGAGATGAGCTAAAACTGCCGGTGGGAATCCTCTATCCAAGTAAGTATTTGAACCCCCAGCTAAAAAACGCGACAACTCCAAACTTTACGAAGGCGATCCGGATGGGAGTACTCTCCGCTAGCCAGTTCGCAAATGTTCTAGCCGACAACGTAGGAAGTTTTCATAAGCCTGTAAGTTGGTAGTTTCTTAAATCTGTGAGGACGGAAGGACGAAAGCTCCGATGTGCGGCGTGCTTGTATTCAAACAAGTCTGCAGAGAGAGTATCAGAGCCTCCCTCAAATTCTCCGGAGTGACGATCGCATCCAATAATCCCCGGGCGGCGGCGTGTTTGGCGTCGAGTTCCTTGTCGTAGGTTTCGCGGACCTTGTTCATTTCGGCGAGGGTGGCTTCGTCGGGTAACTTCCCTTCCTTTTTTAGTTTCTCGAGCTGCGTTCCGAAGATGGCCTGGACGGCGGAGTCGCCTTCCATTACGCCCATGCGACCGGTTGGGAGGGAGAAGATGAAGTCGGGATCGAATCCCTGACCGGCCATCGCGTAGTAGCCGGCACCCGATGCGTGGTTGACGGTAAGGACGATCTTGGGAACCGTGGCGGTGGCCATCGCTTCGACGAATCGTGCGCCGGCGCGGATGATGCCGGAGTGCTCGGCTTCGGCACCGACCATGAAGCCGGAGACGTCCTGGACGAAGAGCAGCGGCGTCGAGTGACGATCGCAGTTCTCGATGAAGTACGCGGTCTTCTCGGCGGATTCGGTGTAGACTATGCCGCCGAAACGTGGAGGTTTCGGTTTATCCGACGGACTAACAGTCGGTCGTATCATACCGCGCGAGTTCGCGATGACGCCGACAAGGATCCCGCCGATGCGTGCGGTGCCGCAGATCATTTCTTTTGCGTAATCGGCCTGGAACTCGTCGATGTCTCCGTCCAGAAATGTCGCGAGGACTGCTCGCATGTCGTATGGCGCTTTGTGATCTTCGGGAAGGATGTCG
>JANMUW010000104.1:0-15795 GCA_031392105.1 Acidobacteriota bacterium
AAACACACGAAACACACGAATCAAATCCAATTAAGACTTAGGCAAAGAAATCAACCGACACAACCTTCTCTGCGATCTGCTTTCCGAGTGCCGCTACCTTTTGATGCTCGGGATGATCTGTATAAAACTCCAACGCCGCGCGATCCGGATATTTCGCAACCAGTCCCATGTCGAACGAGCGCTCAAGATGCAAAATATCGGAGCCAAGTTCGAAACTCTCGATGTTCAGGATCATACCCGTTAGCGCACGCAGCTTCGCGATATGATCCTTACGTTGTTCCTCGGTCGTTTCGGGTTTGTATTTCCAGCAGACAATGTGGACTAGCATCTGTGAGTTATCTTACAGCGATTGATCTTATTTCTCACTCTGAGGGCGATGAAGGAGTTTTCACGCAGAGCTCGCAGAGGACGCTGAGAAGAGCACGCCAAGCCTCACGGAGCTTTAGTTCAGTATCACCGTTAATCTTCTCTTGCTCTCCCTCTGCGTCCTCTGCGAGCTCTGCGTGAAACGATCTTGCCTTTGCCAACAACGCTTCTCTCAAGCAAAATCTCTCTAACAAAAAATATGGCGGCAACTTCATCATCGGACCTGGGCGGACTGTACAACAATCAAATCTCGCAAACGAAGATCTGGCAAGTCATCGGAGCGTCGTCGGTCGGAACCATGATCGAATGGTACGACTTCTATATTTTCGGAAGTCTGGCCGCCACGATCTCTCCACTGTTCTACCCGCCGGGAAACGACACGTTCGCCTATATCGCTTATCTCGCAACGTTCGCCGTCGGATTTGTTGTCCGGCCGTTCGGTGCGCTTTTCTTTGGGCGCATTGGCGACATCGTTGGACGCAAGTACGCGTTCCTCGTCACGCTGTTGATCATGGGCGGTGCGACCGCGGTCATCGGATTCCTGCCGACGTTTGAACAGATCGGGTATGCCGCACCGATCATCTTACTTTTGCTTCGAGTTCTCCAGGGATTGGCTCTCGGTGGCGAGTATGGCGGTGCTGCCGTGTACGTTGCGGAACACGTGCCGGATGAACGCCGCGGATTTTATACTTCGTTCATCCAGATCACTGCGACGCTTGGATTCTTTTTATCTCTGGCTGTCAGTTTGATAGTTCAGAACACAATGAGCGCCGATCAGTTCGCGGGAAAAACGGAATCGATTGGCGGATGGCGCATTCCGTTTCTCATATCGATATTCCTGGTAGCGATCTCGCTCTACATCCGCTTGCGAATGAAAGAATCGCCGATCTTCCAGCATGTGAAATCGAGCGGAATGACGTCCGCAAATCCGCTGATCGAGGCGTTCACGAAATGGGAGAATCTAAAACGCGTTCTCGTCTCGCTGTTCGGGGCGACCGCTGGCCAGGGGGTCGTCTGGTACACGGGCCAGTTCTATGCGCTGTTTTATCTGCAATCCATTCTTAACGTAAACGCGACTTCGGCAAGTTACATCATCGCGATCGCTCTGCTGCTCGGGATGCCGTTTTTCGTTTTCTTTGGATGGTTGAGTGATCGCCTCGGGCGGAAATGGATAATCCTCGCCGGCTGTCTGCTCGCAGTGCTAACTTATCTGCCGATTTACAAAGCGATGCAATCCACCGCCGGCTCTAATGTTGTGACGGCGACATCACAGAAACATCCGGTCACGGGGGCGATCACGCTTACGCCGCAGTCGCTGGACGACAGCGGTGCGCTCGTAACGGCGCCGAAAGTTCTGCCGTACACATCTATCGGTGATCTTGTCTCAAACCTAACCGCTTGGGGCTTGATCCTCCTGATCTTCGTCCAGGTGTTCTGGGTGACGATGGTCTACGGCCCGATCGCCGCGTACTTGGTCGAAGCATTTCCGGCGAAGATCCGATACACAGCGCTGTCGCTGCCATATCACATCGGGAACGGAGTGTTCGGAGGGTTGCTGCCGTTGATCGGTTTGTCGGTGATCGCACAAACCGGAAATATTTATGCCGGGTTGTATTATCCGATGATCGTCGCCGGAATTACGTTTATCATCGGCGCGATCTTCTTGAAGGAGACTCACGGGCATAAGATCTGGGAAGAGGTTAGATAGATTGTTTTTGTGCGGCGGTAAGAAAAGATTTCACGCAGAGTTCGCGGAGGACGCAGAGAAGATCCGCGAACGAGCCACCGTCCCAGTTTTTCTCTGCGTCCTCCGCGAGCTCTCCGTGAAACCTTCTTACAAATTATTTACGACCCGTCGAATTCCATCCTTTATCAGCTCAACGTTGAAATTTATCAGCAGTCCCAGGCGAACGTCCGCCAGCCGCAGATACGTAAGTAAGACTTTTCCATGTATGGGAGCAAGGGCCTCGACAGACTTGGTTTCAATAATCACTTTGTTGTCGACGACAATATCCGCGCGAAAGCCGAGTTCCAGATAGACATCTTCATAAACCGCCGGAATCGCGCGCTCCACTGCAACGCGGTGGCCTCGCTTTTGTAATTCAACGCTAGCGCGGCTCGGTAAACCGACTCTAGCAAACCCGGACCCAGAACTTGATGAATCTTGATCGCACTGTCGACGATGATTCCCGAGATTTGATTTTCATGCATCCTGAGTTTTAACTTCTGCGATTTCTGCGAGCACTGCATGCAGTTAAGGTTTCTCGGGGGAGAGAAGAAATCTCACGCAGAGCTCGCAGAGGACGCAGAGTAGGAGAAATCTAAGAACTCCAACACGATACGATTCGTCGGCCACTGTCGTCCTAAATTTTCCTAAATTGTTATGACCGCTTCTTTGAACACGTTGAGTCGTTGCGTGAAGGCGTGTTGTCGTATCTTCTCTGCGTCCTCTGCGAGCTCTGCGTGAAACCAGTTTTCATAACCTCGAGGCCAACAAATCCCACACCTTCAAGAGATGCCGCTCCTCGACGCGGATACTTCCCACGGAAAGCCGGAGCGCAAATCTTCCATCCAGCTTCGTGTGCGAAAGATAAGCTTCGCCCGACGAATTGATGTCGTTCATGATTTTTTCATTCAGCGCATCGAGATCTGAAGCGCCAGCCGGACACGCGCGAAAACACACGAGCGCGAACGGAACTGGTGCCAGCATTTCGAAATTCTCCGACTCCTCGACCCACGACGCGAACAAATGAGCGAGTCGACAATGTTCGCGAATCCGTTCGATCAACCCCTCGCGGCCGAAGTTGCGCATCACAAACCACAGCTTCAACGCCCGGAATCGACGCCCAAGCTGGATGCCGTAATCCATCCCGTTCTTCACCGAACTTTCATCGCTTGTCTTTAAATATTCCGGCACGAGCGAAAATGCTTTTTTTAGTTCGTCGAGATTGCGACAATACAACACTGAAAGATCGAACGGCGTGAACAACCACTTGTGCGGATTGGTAACGATCGAATCCGCACGCTCCCAACCATTGAACAATTGCTGCATCTCGGGCACGATCGCCGCTGAGCCGGCATATGCAGCATCGACATGCAGCCAGATCCCGTGCTTCTCGCAAATGTCGGCGATCGCGTCGACCGGATCGACGCTCGAGCTCGAGGTTGTCCCGATGGTCGGGATCACGCAGATCGGCACATAACCCGCCTCGACATCCTCATCGATCGCGTCCGCAAGCGCATCGGCGCGCATTTCAAACCGTTCATTCACCGCGATCTTCCGGAGCGATCTCGTCCCAAGCCCGAGCGTAATACAAGCCTTGTCGATCGACGAATGTACATGCTCCGAGCAATAGACTCGCAGCAGCGGCAGATCCTCGCGGCCGCTCATTCCAAGTTCGCGAATGTTCAGATTTGCCCGTTCGCGGGCGGCGGCGATCGCATGCAAGGTCGAGACCGAAGCGGTGTCATAGATGATCCCCTCGAAATCGTCCGGCAGGTTCATCATTTGACGGAGCCAATCGAGCACCACGTCTTCAAGCTCGGTAGACGCGGGCGAAGTGCGCCAGAGCATGGCCTTCATATCGAACGCGGCCGCAAACATCTCACCAAACACACCGACGGACGATGTCGATGTCGAGAACAGGCCATGAAAATTAGGATGGTTCCAATGTGTGACGGCGGGCAGGATCAAACGATCGACATCTTTCAAAACTTCGCCGAAGTCCTCGCCGGTTTCAGGAGCAGACGTCGGCAGATTGGTTTTCAGCCAGTCGGGCTCGACCTGCGACAAAACCGGAAACTCTCCGATATGCTCGAAATAATTCGCGATCCAGTCGACGACCTCATAGCCGTACCGGCGAAAGTCGTCTGTGGGCATATCGCCAAGCGCATTTGATTCATTACTTTTCATGTCAGATCCGCCCCTGTTTTGTCCGCGAGTTTAGCCGATAGAAACTCGACATGCCACCCTAATCGAGTATAATGCGAGTTTGTAAACAGAGTTCGCTGAAGCGCGCTTCCCGTGATGCCGGTAAAACTTAAAACCAGCAGGCACCGTATTATTCAGTGTTGTTTGCAATCCCCCAACAAGCAAATTTTATCCGAGAGGTATATATGACCAGAGTTGTTTTAGCGGCCAGTTTGTTTTTTTCAGTTCTTTTATCGTTGGCGTGTGTGCAAAAAGGCGGAAACGCCACGACTGCCGATACGGGCAACACGATCAGGGTCGGAGTTTATGGTGACACGACCGGAGCAACGTCGAGTTTTGGCGTTTCGACTAAGAACGGGATCGACCTGGCGTTTTCCGAAATTAATGCGGCAGGCGGCATTAATGGAAAGAAGCTTGAGATGGTTTTCGAGGACGACCAGGGAACACCTGAAAAAGCCAAGACGGTAATTTCGAAGTTGATCAATCAGGACAAGGTTGTCGCAGTTCTCGGCGAAGTTGCGTCATCAAATTCACTGGCTGCGGCTCCTGTCGCGCAGGAAGCGAAGATTCCGATGATCACTCCGTCATCCACGAACCCGAAGGTTACGGAAGTCGGCGATTACATTTCACGCGTCTGCTTTATCGATCCGTTCCAAGGCTCGGTCATGGCAAAGTTTGCGGTAAATACGCTTAAGGCGAAAACCGCTGCAGTTCTAGGCGACAACAGCTCGGACTACAGCAAAGGGCTGACGCAATTTTTTGAGCAGGAATTTACAAAGCTCGGCGGCACGGTTATTACCAAACAGACCTACGCGCAGAAAGACCAGGATTTCAAAGCGCAGTTGACCCAGATGCGCGATCAAAAACCCGACGTTATCTACATTCCCGGTTACTACGGGGAAGTCGCGATCATCGCACGACAAGCCCGGGAGCTGGGCATGAACCAGCCGCTGCTCGGTGGCGATGGTTGGGATTCGCCTGAGCTGTGGAAGCTTGGCGGCGATGCGTTGAAAAATGCGTACATTTCAAATCACTATTCGGCGGATAATCCGGCACCGGAAATTCAAAACTTTGTAAAAAATTACACGGCAAAATTTGGTGTCGGTCCTGACTCGCTGGCAGCTCTCGCATATGATGCGGCGAAAGTTTTAGCGGACGCGATAAAGCGCGCCGGCGGAACGGATAGCGTGAAGCTGAAAGACGCGATCAACTCGACCAAAGGTTTTGCGGGGGTCACGGGTACGATCACCCTCGATGCCAGCCGCAATGCGGTTAAGCCTGCGGTAGCCTTGGAGCTTACACCCGCGCAAAGTAAATTCACCTTCAAGGAAACGATATATCCCGAAGGAATGACGCCGCCAACCGCGACGGCCAATACGAACACCGCCGGAGATTCTAATACCACGGCGGGCGGGAATACGAACACAACGTCGAACGTAAATTCTAACGCCACCCGCTGAGTTTCGAGTTTCTGGGTTTCTGGGTTACGAGTCGAGGGCCGAAGGTTGGCTCTCTTAACTCGAAACTCGGGACCCGGAACCTTTAGCTTGGGATTATGGACACATTTGTTCAGCAGCTCATTAATGGTCTGACGATCGGTTCGATCTATGCGTTGATCGCGCTCGGATACACGATGGTGTACGGAATTCTCCGCCTTATAAATTTCGCTCATGGCGATATTTATATGGTTGGTGCCTACGCCGGGTTTATGCTTGCGGTTGCTCTGGGCTTCTCTGGCGAGCCGTCCGCGTTCGGATTCGTCGTGACACTTGTTGGAGCAATGGCGATCGCAGCAGCGCTCGGGATGGCTATCGAACGGTTTGCGTACCGGCCCGTTCGCAAATTTTCGAAGATGACGACTTTGATAACGGCGATCGGCATGTCGCTATTGATCGAGTATCTGTTCATCTTCATCTTTTCACCGACGCCGCGTTCATTTCCGCAGCTTCTGCCCGTAGGGAGCATTACGCTGTTCGGAAATGCGACTATTTCAACATCACAGATCTTGATCTTCGTGGTGTCTCTACTGTTGATGGGGCTTCTTCAGTGGATCATCTTTAAGACGAAGGTCGGCAAGGCGATGCGTGCCGTTTCGTTCAATCTGAACTCGGCGAAATTGATGGGGATCAATACCGATTTCGTCATCGCATTTACTTTCGCTCTTGGATCCGCACTTGCTGCCGCAGGCGGCGTGCTCACAGCGCAATACAATCCAAAGATCGATCCGCTGATGGGGATCATGACGGGTTTGAAAGCATTCGTCGCGGCAGTGCTTGGCGGCATCGGGAATATTCCGGGTGCGGTGCTGGGCGGATTGTTGATCGGTGCGGCGGAGACTCTGGTCGTTGGCTACGGAGGCTACGTCGGCATTCCGTCCACGTATCGAGACGCGGTTGCATTTGCGATCTTGATCGTCGTGCTTCTTGTTCGCCCGGCCGGACTGTTGGGATCGAACATTCAGGAAAAGGTTTAGCGATTTTAGATTTGGGATTTGGGATTTCGGATTGTAGAAAACTCTGCAATCGGAAATCCAAAATCTAAAATCCAAAATCTAAAATGGAAAAGTATGACTTCGTGGGTTAAGAGCATAATTTTTGCAGCTGTCGCCATCGCGGTGTTGTATGTTCTGAACGCGATGATGAGCGCGAGCGGATTTTTTGGCGTCGGCGTAAATGATTATCAGGGGCGCCTGTTGGTTTTTATCGCGCTTAACATAATCCTCGCCACATCGCTAAATCTGATCAACGGCTTTACCGGCCAATTTTCTATCGGGCATGCCGGATTCATGGCCGTCGGAGCTTATGCGTCGGCGTACTTCTCAAATACATACGGTGAACGCATCGTCGAATCACTTTCGTTCCTCGGCGAAACCGGATCGACAAGCGTCGTACTTCTCATCGCGGTTGCGATAGGTGCGTTCGTCGCCGCGTTGATGGGTTTGATCGTCGGCATCCCGAGTCTTCGTTTAAAGGGTGACTATCTGGCGATCGTCACGCTGGGCTTCGCAGAGATCATCCGCATCGTCATCCTGAATATCGATGCGGTTGGTGGAGCTACCGGTTACCAGGTTCCGGGCTACGCGAATTTTCTCTGGATTGGCATTTTCACCATCATCACGGTCCTGGTGATCCACAATATCGTCAAATCGGACACCGGCCGCGCCTTGATCTCTATACGCGAAGACGAGCTTGCGGCAGAGGCGATGGGTGTAAACACGACGCGTTACAAAGTCACGTCCTTCGTTATCGGCTCGGCGTTTGCGGGTATCGCCGGTGTGCTGTTCGCTCACTACAATAAATTTCTGCACACGAATGATTTTCAATTCATCCGCTCGTTCGAGATCATCATCATGATCGTGATCGGCGGTATGGGTTCAATGACCGGGGCGATATTGGGTGCGATCATCGTTACGCTTTTGCCTGAGGTCCTGCGTCAACTACCCGATATCCAGGTTGGTGCCGCGGTATTCAAATTCTCCGATCTCCGGCTGGTAATATTTGCGTTGATCTTGATTCTCACCATGATCGTACGGCCCCAAGGCATTCTGGGGACCATGGAGATCGGTGGATTTTTCAAGCGCTTTCGACGAGCCGACAAAAACACGGGAGGTTTGAAATAGATGACCGACAGTAACGGAAATCACACACTTCAAACCGACAAGGCGACGATCCGTTTCGGCGGACTGATTGCCGTGAACGAATTGGACATGCAGGTGCGGCAAGGCGAGATCTACGGTTTGATCGGCCCGAACGGCGCTGGAAAGACGACGATCTTCAACCTACTCACCGGCGTTTACGAGCCGACCTCAGGCGACATTCACATCTCGGGAACGCGCGTCAACGGCTTGAAGCCTTACCAGATATCTCGGCTTGGCGTGTCACGCACGTTTCAGAACATTCGGCTTTTTCCGAGCATGACCGTGCTTGAGAATGTCATCACCGCATGTCACCGCCACTCGAAACAGAATCTGACCGACGCGGTTTTCCGGCTTCCGCGCTTTCACAAAGACGAAGAGGAGCATCGTGAATTTGCGATCGAGCTACTCCGGATCTTCGATCTCGAAAAATTTAAGGACGAGGGCGGTACTTCGCTGCCGTATGGGAATCAGCGCCGTCTTGAGATCGTCCGGGCCCTGGCGACGCGTCCGCAGTTGTTGCTTTTGGATGAGCCGGCGGCCGGTATGAACCCCTCGGAACAGGAAGACTTGACGGCTCTTATCAAGGAAGTGCGGGACAAATTTAACCTCACGATCGTGCTGGTCGAGCACAACATGCGCGTCGTGATGGGCGTCTGCGACCGGATCCAAGTGGTTGATTACGGAAAGTCGATCGCACTCGGGCTGCCCCAGGACATCAAGAATGACCCGAAAGTGATAGAAGCGTATTTGGGAGATTAACCATTTTAGATTTTGGATTTTGGATTTCTTTTTCCGACAATTCAAAATCTAAAATCTAAAATCTAAAGTCCAAAATTCAAAATCGGAACATGCTCACGCTAGAAAACGTCTCAGTAAATTATGGTGCCATCGAGGCATTGGATGGCATCAACCTTACGGTCGAGCAGGGCGAGGTCGTAACGCTGATCGGTGCGAACGGCGCCGGGAAAACAACGACGCTGCGAACCATCACGGGACTGCTGGAACCCAAAGAAGGCCGTGTGATGTATGAAGGAAAAGACATCAGCGGCATGGCGACGCACAAACTGGTGCCGATGGGAATCGCGATGTCACCTGAAGGCCGCGGCGTGTTTGCCAATCTCAGTGTCCGCGAAAATTTAGAGATGGGCGCCTACATTCGCAAAGATAAAAAAGGTATCGCGGACGACATGGAAAGGGGCTATACCCTGTTTCCTCGTCTCAAGGAACGCGAGCAGCAGAAAGCCGGTACGCTTTCCGGCGGCGAACAACAGATGCTTGCGATGGCACGCGCTCTGATGTCGCGGCCGCGTCTGTTGTTGCTGGATGAACCGTCATTGGGGCTCGCTCCTTTGGTCGTCCATACGATCTTTGAGGCGATCGAACTGATTCGAAAAGAAGGCTCGACGATTCTCCTTGTCGAGCAGAATGCTAACGCTGCGCTGCATCACTCAGACCGGGCGTACGTTCTCGAAACGGGACGTATCGTAATGGAAGGCAACTCGAAACAACTCGCTCAAGATCCGCGCGTCAAAGAAGCGTATCTCGGCGAGTAGAAGGTTGGTTGATTTGATAACGTGAGCGGAGGGTTCGGTGAACCATCCGCTTTTTTGTTTTGTTCGGTCGACAGAAATGGATCGCGGGAAAATCTTAAAATGGCTGATCACAATCGGTGTGGGCCTGCTCATCGCGCTTCTGCCGCGACCTGAAGGCGTCACGAGAGAGGCGTGGACGCTGCTTGCGATCTTTGTCTCGACGATCGTTGGTTCCATCGTCCAGCCGCTAACCGGAAGTGCAATGGTGCTGCTGGGTGTGATAGCGACCGCCCTGTTCGGCGCGCTCAAGATCGAGAAGGCGCTTAGCGGCTATGCGGACAAATACGTCTGGCTTGTGCTCGCTGCGTTTTTTATCTCGCGAGCGATGATAAAGACCGGCCTCGGCCATCGGATCGCATTGCTGTTCGTGCGCATGATCGGACGGCGCACTCTGGGCCTTGGCTATTCGCTCGTCTTCACCGATTTCATTCTCGCGTCGTTTGTTCCATCAACGGGTGCGCGTTCGGGTGGGATAATTCTCCCGATCGCTCGCAGCATTTCGGAGACGTACGATTCGCGTCCCGACGACGGTACCGAGGCAAAGCTCGGTACGTTTCTGATGACGCTTCTTTATCAGTGCGAGGTGATACTCTGCGCGACGTTCCTGACGGGACAGGCTTCGAATCTGATCATTCGAAACTTCGCCGCCGCTCAGGCGGGCATAGATCTTAATTATTCGATCTGGTTTGTCTCGGCGATCGTTCCGTCGCTTGTATCGCTGATCGTGATCCCGACATTTATCTACCGATTTTTTCCACCGGAGGTAAAGGAAACTCCCGGAGCTGTCGAATTCGCGCGAAACGAGCTGAAGGAAATGGGGCCACTCAAGCAGAGTGAGAAAATTCTGCTTGCGGTGTTCATCGTGGTCGTCGCACTTTGGATCTCGGCGCCGTTTCATGGGATCGACGCGACGGTGATCGCACTCACCGGCATCGCTTTTCTGCTTATCGCCGACGTACTCAGCTGGCGCGACGTGATCGACGAAACGCACGCATGGGAAGTTTTTATCTGGTACGGCGGACTAGTGATGATGGCCACCGCTCTCGGTGAGACAAATCTTACAAAGCTGTTCGCTGAATCGGTCGCGGGGACGATGAACGGGTGGTCGTGGCCGGCCGCTCTCGCCGTTCTCGCGTTGGTGTACTTCTACGCTCACTACGGATTCGCGAGCATCACGGCTCATGTCACGGCGATGTTCATTCCGTTTCTTGCCGTGACTGTTGCGATCGGCGCACCGGCCGGGCTAACCGTACTCATCCTGACGTACTTCGCAAATCTGAGCGCAGGCCTCACACACTACGGAACGACACCGGCTCCGGTTTATTTCGGCACCGGATACGTAACGCAGCGCCGCTGGTGGACCGTCGGCCTCATCGCGTCTGTACTGAATATCTTGATCTGGTCGATTGTCGGTCTGGCGTGGTGGAAGGTTTTGGGATGGTGGTAAGCGAGCGAGCTCAGCTCGCTAGTGGTGAACTGTGAGTGGTGAGTGAAGAAAGCCCGGGAAGTTCCCGGCATTTCTTGTGCTCTTTGTGTGTGCGGTTGGCGAACGCTCTTAACTCACCGTTTACCACTCACCGTTCACAGTTATTGGCCGAGGTCCGTAGGAAGGCCCGGCTCATCAACCTTCGCGATGGCATCCTTATAGATCTTGATTTCGCCGCCGTTCTCGAGTCGCACGCGAGTCGATGCGAGATAGTCCTGGAAAACCTCGCCGCGCCTTTGCGTTAACATCTGCTCCATCAGAGTGTCGCGCTGCTTGGCAAAGTCATCCATGTTCGCTTCTTCACGTTTGTTGACACCGACGATGTAATACGTCTCGCCGATCTTGATCGGAGTCTTCGTCGCCTCGCCTTCTTTCATCCCATAGATAGCGTCCTCGAGTGCCTCGCTTGTCGTTGCTGAAGGGCCTTCGCCCAGCGGCGATCCGAGGATGAAGCTCTTCTGCTCTTTCGCTTTCATGCTGCTCGCCTGAGCAGCGCTAGCGATGACGGCCGCTGTTGTTGAACCTGCAGCGATCTGATTCGCGATCTGTTCGATCTTATTGCGGGCCGTCTCGAGTTTTACAACTTCAACAAGCTCGCTCTTCACTTCGTCAAACTCCGCATCTCGCGGTTCTTTTTTGTCGACCAGCATCGGGATCGCAAAGCCGTTTTGTATCGGTGTCTTCTCGCCAACGTCCTGCGGATTCTCGAGACCGGCGATACCTTCTTCGAACTGCGGCGATGTACCGATGTTCTCGACATTATCGCCAGGCTTGACGTATGCCGTCTCGCGCACCATCTCGGCCGCGCTCATGTTCGCCTCAGCGGCGAACTGCTGCGCGACGGCTTGGACATCCTTGTTCTGCTTCAAGGCTTCACTGACCTTCTGTGCCAGCTCTGCGGCTACCGAGTAAGCACGTCGGTTACGAAGGCTTACTTCGAGCTCCTTCCTCGCATCTTCAAAAGATTTCGGAACCACATCACCGCGGCGAAGGATAAAGTAACGTCCCTGGTAGCTGATCGGATCGGTGATCTCGCCGGGTTTCATTTTGATCAACCGCTGATAAGGATCATCTGCCTTGGTCGGATTCTCACGAACCGGGCCGGGCAAGTTACCGCCTTTCGCGGCACTGACGGCACTTTCAGACTGGCCTTTTGCCGTTGTCGCGAACGCTTCTTCGGTTACCGTGTCACCACCATTGCGAAGACGTACAACCAGCTCGTTCGCCTTCGTCATCACCTGCTCGTCGAACTCCGGCTTCGGCACACGAAGCACGATCTCCTGTCCAAGGACACCGGCGTTCTTCTTGTCTTCAGGGAGTTTGTCGTATTCAGCTTTGAGGTCCGCATCGGAGAGCGGAAGCTTTTGTCCGATCTTCTCCGTGTTTATGAACACGTACCGGATCTTTTTCTGCGGAACGCCGATGTAATAGCTCGACTTGTTGCGCTCGAAATAATCCCGGAGCTCGGCATCGGTCGGTGTGATCGTCTGGGCATATTCGGCCGGAGAGATCGCAACATAGCTCAGATCGAATTTCGTATTCTTGCGCTGAAAATCTTTCAGGACCTCTTCTTCGGAGACTGTCACGCCCGACGTAATGAACGCACGAAGCTTATTGCCGCTCACATCGTCGCGTACGCCGTCTTCAAACGCCGCAATGCTTCCCGACTGTTGGATAACATTCTGTTCGTAGATCTTCTGGTCGAACGGTTTGCCGTCCTGAGGCTTGAAATCCTCACGGATCTTCGCGGCAACTTCAGCATCGGATGCGGTCAGGCCCAGCCGCTCGGCTTCGACACGGGTAATCCGGCTTGCGATCATCCCGTCCAGCAGAAGCTTTGCGGGGTACGGACGTCCCTGGCTGAAACGGCTGTACATCTCCTTCTGACGGTACAGCTCACCCACCGTAATCTCTTCACCTGAAACACTTGCCGCGGTTTCCGTACTCCGCGACGGATCGACCATTGCAGTGCTGTTAATACCGCTGCCACCCCAGAAAACAAGGCTGGCGACCATTAAAACGGCGAAGATTAAAATGAAGAAGTTACGCGTCTTCTCCATGCGAGTGAAAAACTTTAACATCTCTTAATACCTATCGATTTGGATTCAGCTGTCGGTACGGACAAATTGCGATTCTAGCAAAAAGCATCAGGCGCATCCAACCGGCAATGCAGTTTTAGATGCCCGAAAACGCAGGCGCGAACGCCGGAACCAAGTTTCGGTCCGCAGGCGGTCGAATGTGCGTTTACGTGGTATTTTAGGTTCTAGATGGCCGCTAGAGAGATAAGAACCGTCGGCGTAATTGTAAAGCCGAATCATGCCGAAGCCTGGAAGACGGCGTGCGAACTGTCGGATTGGCTCGAGGATCGGGGCGTCGCGCTCGTCGGAAAACCTCGCGTTCACAGCGAAAGCACGGACCCGGACCAGTGCGAGATAAACACACTAGACGACGAGAAATTCGCCCGTGAATCCGATCTGATCGTTGTTCTCGGAGGTGACGGAACGATGATATCGACGTCCCGTTTGATCGGCGATGCGGACGCACTTGTCCTCGGGATCAACTACGGGAGCCTCGGTTACTTGACGGATTCTCGTATCGAGGAAATGTTTCCTGCACTCGAATCCATTTTCGCGGGCGAGTACGAGATAGATCGACGCGTGATGCTGCACGCCGAACATTGGCGTGGTGAGAAAATGCTCGCGACCGGACGTGTGCTGAATGACGTCGTCATCAACAAGGCCGCACTCGCACGGATCATCGAGATCGAGGTCAGCCTCAACGGCCTCTACGTAAATTCGTTTCGTGCGGACGGGTTGATCGTTTCGACTCCAACCGGATCCACCGCATATAACCTTTCGGCGGGCGGGCCGATAATCTATCCGTCGATGAACGCCGTCGTGCTGACACCGATCTGCCCTTTCACGCTGACCAACCGGCCGATCGTCGTACCCGACGATGCGATGATCGAACTCAAACTTGAAAAGGAAAATGAAGGCGTCGTTTTTACGCTCGACGGCCAGATCGGCTACACGATGAATACGGATGATCGAGTTAGGATCCGCAAGAGCCGAACGACCTTTAATCTCGTCCAGCCGCAGAACCGGAACTACTTCGATGTATTGAGAAATAAGCTGAAGTGGGGAAGGTGAGTCGTCACTCGTAAAAAGGCAGAAACAATCTTCTACCTGTCTTGTATCTGGCAATATGCATTCCAGTTAACATGTGCAAAAAGTCATTGTAAGAGGTCCACTCAAAAAACTGGCCTTGGCTATCAAAGATTTCGAGAAAACGCTTTCCTCCGCGAGTCTCAATTAAAATGTATCCCGTAAATATTCTGATCAAGAACTCACTAATCTTCTGGGGCGAGCGGTAAATTTCGTCTGCTGACCATTCAAATAATTCATTCATTCCATCGAGGTCTAGTCGGATCCCTTCGCTCGTGAAATGCAACCACATACCTACCGCATTGGCTTGCGTTGTTGACCGGACATCGAAGAGCGCCTGGCCAAAACCCGAACCATCTTTCCCAAACTCGAAATCGGGATTCTTGAACACGCCACTGTGTCCTAGAGCCGCTAATACCTCGTCAAAAAATTTGACATGGCTCTGAATCCGTTCATCGAAATCATAGTCTGGCTTATCGTTCATTGTTAAATCCAAACTTTTTACGCAGTCTAACTCAACAGGCTTGGCTGCACTTCCGCTTCCGGCTCAAACCCATCCGGGAACCATAGATAGACTTTCAGATCGCACTTACCTTTTTCATTGAAAACTATGCCTTCGCTTTCCAACATGTTCTGCTGAAGGTTTACGGGCATGATCAGTTTTCCTGTCGAGCACGCACCCTGCGAATTTATGACGCGCTGCCAAGGCACATTCTCACTGTCGGCGCCGTGCATCACGTACCCGACCGTCCGCGGTGTGTACCCTTCGCCGAGTATCTCAGCGATCTGTCCGTACGTCATCACCTTGCCCGGCGGAATCTGACGAACGATCTCGTAAACACGTTCGCGGTAATCTCTGTCGTCTACTCGATTCATGTGCCTTGCTTTGCGTCCTTTGCAAGCTCTGCGTGAAAGAAAGAAGTATCACGCAAAGCTCGCTAAGTTCGCAAAGCAGCTCTCTTTGAAAATAAGAACGAGATCAGCCGTGGAGTTGTCCTGCGGTCGTTTCCGTCAAACCACTCATCCATACGCTTGATCCCGAAGCCGTTCGTCAGCGCCGCGTTCGTGTAATCCGAAACGTGATGCCGAAAGCACTCCGTAACCTGCAACCCGTCTTCTGTCTCAAATCTTGCCTTGCTTCCATCGTACTGTTTGTACGGATGGAGCTCGCAGATATAAAAATTTCCGCCGGGTGACAGCACCTTTCTCGCTTCCCGGAAGATGTGATCTAAGTCTTCGACATGCTCGAGGATCAGACTGCACGTGATCAGATCCACAATCGAGTCGACAAACGACCACTCCGAACGCACATCTCCAAGGCGAAACTCGACATTCGAATCCTTTACCTTCGCTCTAGCCACCGCCTGCATCTCATCGGAAAAATCGACCGACAAAACTCGCTCGGCTCGTTTCGCGAGCCAGGAAGTGTTCTTTCCGGTTCCGCCACCGAGCTCGAGAACACGTGTGAACGCAATGTTCGCGAGAACCGTTTCGCACGCGATCTTCTCAAGGTCGCGAGTCTTGTTCTCGACGGTGTCGTACGTCGCCGACCATTGGTTGTAAAGATTCTGCGTGGACATAACGTCTCAAGAAAAAACTCCCCTCCTTACGAAGGAGGG
>JANMUW010000187.1:0-2858 GCA_031392105.1 Acidobacteriota bacterium
GCTTTCGCTAGTCGGTCATTTTTAAATTTCCGATTTCTTTGCGTCTTTGCGTCTTTGCGTCTTTGCGTCTTTGCGGGTACATTAGCGCTCGGCATCTCTAACGATGGTTTTCCCGCAAAGACGCAAAGACGCAAAGTGCCAGTCCGTTTTTGCTTAACTAAACTTGTTCAA
The DNA here is from genome assembly GCA_031392105.1 of Acidobacteriota bacterium. Taxonomy (GTDB): domain Bacteria; phylum Acidobacteriota; class Blastocatellia; order Pyrinomonadales; family Pyrinomonadaceae; genus OLB17. The sequence goes on from JANMUW010000187.1 coordinate 172, forward strand.
GCTGACCGACTACGGAACTTTCCGGTTGAGTATGCGTCTATTGATTGCCTGATCGGGAAAATGCGTATGAAAACGAACTCTGTCCTCCTAGTTGTAACCCTGGGCTTCGTCATTTTCGGATGCAGCTCAAACAGACGACCGCCCTCGCAAAGCGTCGAGAAACCGGCGCTCAGCGAGTTACCACCCGGACCCCTACGCTCAATAATCGAAAGCGCACTCAAACAGACGACAACTACGACTGGTTACACGCAGAATTATTTTTCCATTCCTTATCCGAACGGCGACGTGCCGTCGGAAACGGGCGCATGTTCCGACGTTGTTGTGCGCTCATTCCGTGCCGCAGGCGTCGATCTGCAGAAAGAAATTCACGAGGACATGGCCGCGAACTTCTCCGAATATCCGAAGAAATGGGGGCTAACGAAACCGGATACGAATATCGATCATCGCCGCGTCCCGAATCTGCAGAAATATTTTGATCGTCGGGGAAAGTCTGTGCCCGTAACGGCAAATGGAAACGACTATCTTCCGGGAGACGTCGTTTCGTGGGACTTGAATGGGAAAGGTATAACGCACATCGGCGTCGTATCGAATCTTTGGAACTCCGATGAAAAGCGGCACCTGATCATTCACAACATCGGCTCGGGTGCTCAGGCCGAAGATAGATTATTCGATTGGAAGATCACCGGGCATTACCGATATTTCAACTAGATAGTCTGGTGAGTCTAGTGAGTCTATCGAGTCCTGTGCATCGGAAGTGCGATGCCGCATAGAGGCCCGACTCGCCAGACACGCCCGACTCGCCCGACTCGATAGACTCGATAGACTCGCTAGACTCGCCCGACTCGCCCGACTCGCCGTCAGACGACTTGTCCACGAGTGAGTTGCTCATTCCGGTGGACCTTATCGAGATAACTTTTTGCCGCATCGCTCTGAAACATCTCGCGTTCCTCTTCGTGATCTGTCACCGGCTCGAGCGCGAGATCCAAGTATTCGAATCGCTTCGGATCTCGTTTGACCCGTTTGTAGATTACTCGCATGCGAATGTAGAGCAATATCCACCTTAGCTGCTTCACGAGCGTCTCGACGAAATATCGCGGATAGAAAACAAGCGTGTTCTCAATAGCACGGTCTGACCTTCTATTTGTTCGAACCTTGCGACGGAAGAAACCGCCTTCGAGTGGATGAATTCCCTCGATCGCAATGCAGCCTTTAAACCAGACGATGAAGAACGTGGTCTTCCCCGGACTCGTGCCGGTCGCGATCGCACGTCGCAGAACCGTTTCGACGTGTTTGTCCGTGTAGTACGTTTCCCACGCCGCGTGGTATGTCGCTCGCCAATCTTCACGCGACATGATCGGATGTCCCGTTACGTCGTGATTCAGATCGTACTTGTTCAGATCCGCATCCATCGCGATTCCCGCCTCGTGCAGCTTTTTGTGATCTTCGGATCCGGGCAGCGGCGTCAGGTAAAAGAACTCGAGCAGATCGACAGGCAATTCGCGCTTTATTACTTCGATGTCGTGCACGATCGATTCACGCGTGTCGCCCGGAAAACCGAGGATGTAGCCGCAGTAAGTTACGATCCCGGCATGCTTCCAGGCGAGCAGCATCTCGCGATAATCCGTGATCTTGTTCTGCCGCTTCTTCGCGCCGAGCAGGCTTTCGGGATTGATGTTCTCGAGCCCGATGAAGACACGCTTCACTCCGGCGCGTTTACATTTTTCGATGAAGCCCGGCAGTTTGTGACAGAGCGTGTCGACCTGAATGATAAAGCTGATCTTGAGTTGATCGATCTCACGTAGATCGATCAGTTTGTCGAGGATCGATTCCCAATCTTTATTGCGGGCGAAATTATCATCGGTGATAAAAAAAGAGTGCAGGCCCTGTTCGATGTTTGCGCGGACGATCCGTTCGATGTCCTCGGGCGAACGTCGTCGGGATTTACGTCCCTGAACATTTATGATCGTGCAGAACGAACATGCGAACGGGCACCCGCGCCCGGCATCAAAGCTCGTCGTCGCACCCGCCGTCAGATAGACGCGCTCAGCCGGAAGCAAAGGCGTCGCGACACCCTCAATATTCGGCAGGTCGTCCATGAAGTTGTAGATCGGTTTAAGCTGATCAAAGAACGCGTCTTTCAAGACCTGATTCAGCCGTCCTTCGGCCTCGCCGGCAAAAACGGTGACGCCCATGTCGATCGCTTTCTGAACATCGGCATCGCGATCTTTCAGCATCGACATTGTTCCCGAAACGTGAAAGCCGCCGATCGCGACTTTGATGTTGCGTTCGCGAAGCGGGCGGGCGATATCGAGGGCGCGTGGAAACTGATTCGACTGCACCCCGACCAGCATGACCATGCCGTCATCCGCGGCTTCGATCAATGACGCGATCTTGTTCGCGCGAATCACCGTGTTCGTCTCGTCGAACGCGTGGATAGTGAATTCGACATCTCTGCCCAGGACATTTTCTTCTTTGCATTCGAGCGCGAGGCCGTACAAGCACGCGAGCGAATTCGAAGGGATCGCCGACCGGTACCACTGGATGACATAGCCATCGTCATCGTAGTGAGACGGTTTTATAAGTACGAGTGAAAAGGTTTTTTTGGAGTGGTTGTCAGGCATCGGCGAAGCGATTTTATAGGAGTTGGAGGATGGGCACAAGAAAGAGCGGGGGCAAGCCCGCCTTCC
>JANMUW010000223.1:0-21974 GCA_031392105.1 Acidobacteriota bacterium
GCAGTTTCGATTGGTTGAGCTGAGTGAATTGACCAGCAGCTTCGATTGATCGATTGGAAAAGACGCCCCGCAAGGCGTCTTTTCTTTATGGGCGTCTTCATGCGTGACATCAGTGCCAGTCCTTTTAGCGGAAGACTGAAACATCGAATATTGCGCCGAAAACGAATATAACGTCACCCCAAGTACATTCATTCCGTGACTGAAGGGTTTTGATTTCGAGGAAGGGAGCATGTCCGCTTTTTTGAAGTTAAGTAACCGATAGCCAGCGAGATGATGACGGCGCCGATTCCGACCATCGCTATCGGCGACGCGGTTTGTAGTCCACGGCGAATACAAGAACGATCGCCCGCTCAAAGTATGTGTTGGTCTTGATAATTGTTCCCGTCATCAGGTTCCTCCAGTGTGTTCCCAACGAATTTGAGCTAAAGGCGGATGTGGCCACGCACTGGCAAAAAATACAGGCGACTTCTCCCTCGCAGGCAATTATTCTTGCTCCGACGTAGAGAGCGCGATGATCCTCGGGAAAATGCGAAAACTCTGGCGGCTATGAAAACAAACACAACTTTGGCTGCGAAAACGATCCCAGTAGGGTTTTCGATGGCACGCTCGCTTTTTTTCGCATTGCTTATTCTGTGCGGACTCGCTGCGACGGTACCCGCTCAAGACACGGAATCGGACGCGGCTCCGGAAACCACGCCACAGATCCAGGTCGAGGAAGATCCGACAAAGCCGATCCTTTTCAGTATCCGCAACGAGTATCGAAACCTTCGAAATGGTGCGTGGGCCGATACTGTCCTGCTGCGAGTCGATAGATGGTCGTTTCGGAATATAAAGAACAAGGGCGGTGCGAAGGGAATAATTTTCAGATTCGATGTTCCGTTCAGCACGGTTCATGTCGCAAATACCACCAAAACCGGGCTCGGAGACCTTTACGGGCAGGTCCTTTATGTTCCGCACGTGCGAAAGCGATTTGCGTTCGCCGTCGGATCCGGGATCGTCTTACCTACCGCAACGAATGACCTGCTCGGGCAAGGAAAGCTTGTCATCGCTCCCGCAGCCGTGCCGGTCTGGTACTTCGCAAAACGAAAACGTATCGCCTTGATCAGATTTCAGAACTTCATTTCCGTCGCCGGGAAGAGCAGTCGACCCGATATCAATTTCTTAGTGGCCGACCCAACGATCATTCATCCACTAAATCGCAAGTGGTGGATCGGAGCCAACACCGAATTCAAGTGGGACTGGCGAACAGAGAGGGCGAGCGGGATCACCGGTTTTCAGGTCGGACGAATGATACGGGGCAAATTCGGTTTTTGGATTAAGCCTGAAGTCCCTTGGGGACCAGGGCGAGCGGGGAACTTCACGGTGAAGTTCACCGTCTTCCACGTCCGATGACTAAACCTCCTCGCCCTGTAATATTTTACAGTTTTCCCACCGTCGCGAGCTTGATAGCTTTAGAAGCGAAAAGAATCAGAGGCAACCAGGAGAGTGACCATGATAATGAAGCAATCTTTAGTTAGAAGCGCCTGTATCGTCGCAATTGTCGTAACGTCGACGCTCTTTGCGACGGGTCAGGAACGAAAGCGCGAGTATATCAGCGCGATCGCCCAAGGCACGTCACAACAGCTGGGCAAAATTGTGAGCGTCAATTTGATCATCAACGAGCTGTCCACCGCCGACGACCAGAAGGTCCTGATCGATGCCTTTAAAGAGAAGGGATCTGAGGGCGTCGCCAATGCACTCGGTAAGATGCACTCAAAAGGCCGGATCGCAATTACCGGCACGCTGGGTTTCGACGTTAACTATATTCGCGAATTCTCGATGCCGGATGGTGGAAAGAAAATACGGTTCGTGACCGACCGGCCCATCACTTTCGGAGAGATGTGGCACGGCAGCCGATCACAAGATTACGCCCTTTCTCTCGGTGAGATCATCATCAGTCCGAAGAAAGACGGTAACTCAGGAATGATCGTTCCGGCTGCGCAGTTCCAAATGGACAAAGAGAATGAGCTTTCGATCGAAGCATTTCGAAATCCGTGGAAGCTCGTAAGCATAAAACTATCGAACTAGCCGCGGGTCATCCCGCATAGAGGAAAAAATGAAAATATTGTTAAGTACGATCTGTCTTCTGACGATTGTCTTCGTGGCAGGTAACCATGCGATCGCTCAAAACTCCTCAGCGAACGCGTCATACGATCAGTATCTGAGCCTTCTGCGAAAAGATCTGCGCTCGGGCAAGAAACAGCTTGTCGCGGCAAACATAACTCTGACCGAAGCGGAGGCCGTCAAATTCTGGCCGGTCTACGACCGATATGCGGCTGAGACCGAGAAGCTTAATAACGATCGAGTCGCAATCATAAAGGACTATGCTGCAAACTTCGATAATCTCAACGACGCTCAGGCGGCGAGTCTAAACAAACGGTCGATCGCCGTGGACAATGCGATGACCGGCCTGCGGCAAAAGTATGTTCCGCTGTTCGCAAAGACAGTCGGCGGCATAACGCTCGCACGCTTTTTTCAGATCGACAAGCGTCTGGCCCTGCTGATCGATCTTCAGCTCGCATCCGAAATACCTATTGTCGAACCCTAGGACACCAAGCGAATGAACAGGTCTGTGGAAGCTTATGCGTGGCGTGCGATTTGTATTCCTGATTCGCTCTTTTGCGGCCAAGCGCTTGTTGCTGCCGGCTCTGCTATTTATCGCGGTAGCCAATCAAGCACAAGCTCAGGATTCGCGGGTAGTAACCGAATTGGATCCGGGCCTTGCTATTGCAATCGACCTTACGTCTCAAGTGCGTCTTGATTTCTTTTCGGGACGGGAAAAAAGTGAAGAGCTCGCCTCGGGAAAATGGAAGGTCAGCGCGGGTGCGAGCTTTCGGGTAAAGCCGCTATTCAAAAACTTTCTCGACGCGCTCGATTCGGACAAGCAGCACGTTTTGGTGATCGGCTCGGCGTATGAATATTCTCGCGCGTCCGAGGCCGGCACGAGTACACATGAACATAAGCTCATGCTCGACGCCACGGGCCGATATGCATTTCCGCTCAAGCTTCTCATGAGCGATCGCAGTCGCTTTGAGTTCCGTTGGATCAACGGCAACTATCATTTCCGTTATCGAAACCGCCTAATGTTCGAGCGCCAGGTAAAGATCAAAAAGTTGAAGCTCACGCCGTACGGCGCCGCTGAAGCATTTTGGGATCAACGATTCAACACGTGGAGCCAGTTCAAATTTACCGGAGGCGTCCAAATACCTTTCATTCGTCGATCTTCATTTGACGCATTCTACGAGCGCCAACACTGCGTGACCTGCGCCGACCCGCACACCAACATTTTCGGCCTTACCCTGAATCTCTACCTTCGTCGCAAAAAGTGATATCGGCGCGGTCTCGTTTTTCAGCGATCCTACTCCAAGCTGTCAATTCTGACAGTTTTCACTCCTGTTCGGTTCACTGATAATTCCCTATCGACCGGCACAAAGCCGTGACGGGGAAGGCTTTCTATAAGCCCCCATCCAAGGCTTTCTCATATTTCTTCTGAGGGCGAAAATGAAAAATAAACCTGGTGAACTCGTAAGGACCACAATATTTTGCGCAATTCTTTTACTTTGCAGCGGGATAGTTCGCAGCCAAAATCCAACGCCGACACCGAACCCGGCCGATGCATCGACCGCCAAAAAAGACGCGGAAGCAGCAGCAAAACCAGTCCCGGAAACCGGTGCGCCGAAGCCCGCAGTCGCACCCGAGCCCGATCTCTGGCATCGTGAAGAGCTGACCGGTGACTGGGACGGAGCACGTTCGCGATGGAAAGAGAAGGGCTTCGAGATGAACTTTAAGCTCACACAGTTTTTCCAGGGCGTGGCTACCGGCGGCCTGGAACAAGGAAGCGAGTACAACGGTAAATTCGAGACTGAGTTCAAGTTCGATTTCGGAAAAATGGCGGGCTGGAACTTCTGGTCTGCGCAAATCAAAACCGAAACGCGTTTCGGCGGACCGTCCGTCGGACGGATCGGTACGCTGACTCCTGTCAATACCGCCGCGATCTCACCCGGTCTGGACGGCGAGGTCTTCGCGATCACGGCCGCCAACATCACAAAATTATTTCCGATCGATCTCGCGAAGGGTGAGCTGATCGCACTCTCAGTGGGCCGGTTCAATACGCTGGATCTGATTGCCGAGGATTTTTTCGGCGGGGCGGGGACCACCCGTTTTTTCCACATCGCGCAGAATGGAGGTCTGACTGCCGCACGCGAGGTGCCGCTGGTAACGAACGGCGCGGTGTTCGCATACCTTCGGGCGGGCCAACCTTTTATTACGCTTGCCGTGCTCGATCCGAACGACCACTCGACCGATGTCGGCCTCTCGGATCTTTTCGCTGATGGCGTGTCCTTCGTGCCGGGTATAACTTTCCCGACAAAATACTTCGGCAAGTCTGCATCGCATTCGTTCGGAGGTGCCATCACGACCAAAAAATACACGCCTTTCGATTCACTCCGACAGATCGTAATTCCGGGACCGCCAATTGTTCCGGTCGAGGCGCACGGCGGATCGTGGTCGATCAACTATACGTTCAGACAGTACCTCGTCGAAAGAGGCCCAAAGAATGGCTGGGGATTTTTCGGACAGGTCGCGTTTGCGAACGAAAAGACGAGTCCGGTCACGAGCTTCGTCATGTTCGGACTCGGCGGAAACGGCTTGTTCAAAGCCAGGGGCCGCGACGAGTTCGGCATTGCGTATTCGTATTCGGGACTCAGCGACGTGCTAAAGGACGGTCTCGATCCGCTGACGATCGGAAGGCTGAGAGCCGAGCACCAGTTCGAAACTTTCTACAACTTTTACATCACGCCGTGGCTAAGACTGACAGGGGATCTGCAGGTCATTCGCCCGACACGACCCATCGCAGATACAGCTATCATCCCGGGAGCCCGTCTCGAGATCATATTCTAGGGACCGGCCACCTGTACGTTCTGACAGTTATACGGCGACCGATTTCATTTGAAAATGAGGTGTGATCGCGGCTGAATCGTCCTAGTGACTTGATCCGACCGGGTTCCAAAACAAAATTTATGAGAATACTTTCAAGATCGCTACTTCTTTTCGTCTTCGCGATGCTTTCAGCCGGTTCCGCAAGCAACACTCTTGCGCAATCACAACCTGATCCAAAGATCGAGAAAGAGCGCATTGAGACTCGCAAGATGGCGGCTGACACTCTCAAGCGCCTGTACAAGCTTCAGCCCGCCGCCAGATCCGCCATCGCGAATGGCGCGGGGTATGCCGTGTTCAGCAACAAAGGAGTCAAGATCCTTCTTAGCGGCTCGGGCAAAGGGCAGGGCATCGCAGTAAACAACAAGACCAAGGCAGAGACCTTCATGAAGATGTTCGAGCTTCAGGTCGGACTCGGGATCGGCGTCAAAAAATTCAAGGTCATCTTTGTGTTCGAGAGTGACAAGGCGTTAGCGAAGTTCATCGATTCGGGCTGGGAGTTTGGCGGGCAGTCGGACGCGGCGATCAAGGCAGGTGACGGAAAAGGTGCGTCGATCGCCGGCGCGGCTTCCGTCTCCGACGGAGTCTGGATGTACCAACTTACCGACAAAGGCATCGCTGCCGAGATCACCATGAAAGGAACGAAATACTACAAGGACGACGATCTGAACAAAAAGCTGTAGAGTGAACTGACCGGAGATCGGAACGATGAACGTTGCAAGCCTGAGAAATTCGATATTCGCACTAGCGGGCCTCGCCGTTGTCGTTGCGGGTGGTTGGATCGCGTACGCCTATTTCGAACCGACGCAATCTGCTGCATCGAGCGAAGGCCACGGACCGAACTGCGATATGAATACGTCGAGCGTTAAAAAGACCGCGATGATGACTGGCGAAGGCGCCGAGAAACGCTCGGGGGAACCGCCGGTGATCGACGAAGCAAAACCATCCGAGCCCGCACCTGAAGGAATGGTTTGGATCCCGGCCGGCGAGTTCTCGATGGGCAGCGAAGAAGAGATGTTTGCCGACGCTCGTCCGATCCACCGCGTTGGAGTCAATGGATTTTGGATGGATCGATTCGAAATCACGAACGCGCAGTTTGAAAAATTTGTGAAGGCGACCGGATACGTAACTCTCGCCGAGAGAAAGCCAAAAGCTGAAGATTTTCCCGGCGTGCCGGCCGACAAACTCGTCGCCGGATCGATCGTATTCACGCCACCTACGAATGCAGTGCCGCTGAACGATTACATGCAATGGTGGGCGTATGTCGCCGGTGCAGACTGGCGTCATCCGGAAGGACCGCAAAGCGATCTGAAGGGGCGAGAAAAACACCCCGTGGTCCATGTCGCGTACGACGACGCACTTGCATACGCGAAATGGGTGGGCAAGCGTCTGCCGACCGAGGCCGAATTCGAATGGGCCGCTCGCGGCGGTCTCGATAGAAAAAAATATGTCTGGGGAGACGACTTCAAACCCGACGGAAAATTCCGTGCGAACAGCTTCCAGGGAAATTTTCCGAACAAGAACACGGCTGAGGACGGATTTTTGTCTACAGCTCCGGTGGGTAATTTTGAAGTGAACGCTTTCGGTTTGTCGGACGTGGCGGGGAATGTTTGGGAATGGTGTTCGGACTGGTACCGGGCGGACTTTTATCAAACACTCGCGAAGCAGGGAAGCATTGCAAAGAACCCAGCCGGGCCGGCGGATAGCTCTGATCCATCCGAACCGGGCGTCGCAAAACGCGTCACAAAAGGCGGGTCATTTCTTTGCACGGACCAATATTGCTCTCGATACATGCCCGGCGGCCGTGGGAAAGAAGCACCGGATACCGGAACAAACCATCTGGGTTTCCGGCTCGTTCGTGATTCCAAATAATCGCCACCAGAAGGCCCCGAATTTCAAGTCCAACCTGCTCCGTTAGGACCGGCATGTTTGTAGAACCCGAAACCAAACGAAATAATTCGCTCCAGAGGAGCGAAACCGACTAAGGAGCGGGATCAATTATTCAAGCATTTCGCTCCTCTGGAGCGAGGCGCGACATGGGCCCGTATTCTACAAACATTTCGCTCCTAACGGAGCGGGACGATGCATATTGTTTTGCCTGCCACCATGTAGCACCAACGACCAAGGAAGACACAGTTTCCGATGATGCGCGAGTTTCATTACGTATCTAAGAACTCTTCGCGGTCGGGACCGCCTGATCTCCGGCTGTAATTTTTACCAGTTACGACCGTTTTCTTTTAGGAGCAAAATCGCCGGTAAAACACTCAAAGCGCCACGTGGGCCGAGAGTGATCCAGGAGGGATCGATGAAAACCTTGATGATCCGATTCGAAACGATATTGATACTGGCCAGCATTCTGCTGACCTCCATCGCTTGCAACCAAGGTACCGCACCGGCGAACACCGCAGGGACAAACGCCGCGGCGAATGATGCCAACACGGCAACTGCGGCATCCGATGTTGCAAAATTCAGTGATGACGAACTCGACGAGTTATTGGCGCGGATCGCGCTCTATCCCGATCCGCTGCTCGCGCAGGTCATCCCCGCCGCGACATTCGTTGATCAGCTCAAGGACGCGCAAGGGACGCTCAACGGCAGCTCGGACGATGCACAGATCGCGGATCGCGATTGGGATGTCAGTGTGAAATCGGTTGCGCATTATCCCGGTGTGCTAAAGATGATGGTCGACGACGAGCCTTGGACGACTAGTCTTGGACAGGCGTACGTTCTTCAGCCGGAAGACGTCGGAACAGCGATCCAGCGTCTGCGTGCCCAGGCGATGGATGTCGGAAATCTTGAGACGACGCCGCAGCAAGAGATCGTCGAGAACGGCGAGGTCATAAATATCTATCCGGCACAGCCGAAGACGATCTACGTCCCGCAATACAATGCAGAAACTGTTTACACCGAAGCACCACAGCAAGAGTCGAACGGCATGTCGACAGGAGCCGTCATCGCCACTGCGGCGATAGCTTTTGGTGCCGGTCTGCTTATCGGCTCGTGGCTCAACAACGACTACGACTATTACGGCGGGCGCGGGATCTACTATCACGGTTGGAACAGCGGACCGGCATGGGTGAACGTCAACCGTGCATATTACGGCGCGTATCCCAGCCCGTACATCAACAACAGATATTCAACCATCAACGTCAATCGTAATGTCGTCCACCACAGTACTACCGCATACCGCCGTAACGTTACCTTAAATTCCGGTTTGCGCCGCAGCCGCGTGGATGCTGCCCGGATTAACAACATCAATCGCGCGCCCAACGGCCGTCTGCGAACGAACGCGGGAAATCACTTCGGCCAAAATAAGATCAATCCGAACATCGATCGGAACCGTCTGAATGGCAATCCGAACCCCGGCGGAGGCAATCGCGGCGGATCTCCAAAGATCAACGGCGGAAGCCGCAGTCTCCCGAATTCCGGAAGTCGAAATCCCGGCGGCGCTCGTCCGACGACGCAACCGAGGAATCTTCAGAACCGCTCTGCGCAGCCGCAGCAGCGTTCAGCTCCATCGCGACAAAGTAGCGGCAGCGGAGGCGGCCGACGGCGGCCGTGACGTCGGAGGATCTTTACCGCGGATATACAGCGATGATGCGGATAGGAAAGATCCGTTCCGATCCGCGTCGTCTGCGTAGATCCCGGCAAATATTCTTTCATCTCCGCGGCTGTAACTTTTGACAGTTCTGGGATGCTTTCCCTTACTCGAAAATACTCGCGTCATTTAACTCCAAAATCTCGCGCCACATGCGAGCCGTAATGATCCAGGAGAAACGAAAGTCATGAAAAGAGTCAGAGTTGCAGTAGCCCACGTTTTAACACTTGTATTGTTGGCGACAACATTCGCTACGTTGCCGATCGCGGCCCAGGAGATGGACCGCACGAGTCTGCCGATCCGTGAGCCGAAACTGGCGAAGATCACGGAGCTTGACGCGCGAAACGTAAAGAAACCGGAACGATTCGAAGTGAAACCTCCGAAGGGAGCTCCTAACATAATTGTCTTCCTGATCGACGACATGGGCTTTGGCCACCCGAGCGCTTTCGGCGGTGGGATTCCGATGCCTGCTATGGAAAAGGTCGCGAGCAAGGGCTTACGATTTAACCGTTTTCATACGACCGCACTTTGTGCACCCACACGGATGGCGCTAATGACGGGTCGCAATCATCACTCCGCAAACACCGGTTCGATCATGGAGGTCGCAACATCGATCCCCGGCAACACTGGAATCCGTCCGCAGAACATGACGCCGATCGCCGAGATCCTTCGGCAGAATGGATACAGCACGGCTGCGTTTGGTAAATATCACGAAACGCCTTTGTGGGAAGTGAGCGTTTCGGGCCCCTTTGATCGGTGGCCGACTCGCTCGGGATTCGACAAGTGGTACGGCTTCTTCGGATCGGAAACGAACCAGTGGGCACCTCTCGTGTACGACGGCATGGTAAAGGTCGAGGTCGAGAAGACGCCGAATTATCACTTCACGACCGACATGACCGATCATGCGATCAAGTGGATGAAGAGCCAGAATTCGCTCACACCCGACAAACCATTTTTCACGTACTTCGCTACGGGCGGCACACACGCACCGCATCATGTGCCGAAAGAATGGATCGAAAAGTTCAAAGGTAAGTTCGATGGTGGTTGGGACAAGTATCGCGAGGAGACTTTTGCACGTCAAAAGAAACTTGGGACGATCCCAGCGAATGCGAAGCTCGCACCAAAACCTGAAGCGATCAGGGATTGGGACAAGCTGTCGGCCGACGAGAAGAAACTCTTTTCACATCAGATGGAAGTGTTCGCTGCGTACGCGGCCTTCACGGATTATTCGATCGGCCGCGTGATCAACGCCATCGAGGAGACGGGCGAAGCAGACAACACGCTCATCATGTACATAGCAGGTGACAACGGAGCGAGCGCGGAAGGAACGATGAACGGAATGTTCAACGAGCTGACTTATATGAACGGCGTCCCTGAAACGGTACCCGACATGCTCAAGAACATCGACAAGTGGGGCGGACCCGAAACTTTCCCGCACATGGCAGCGGGTTGGGCAACGGCGGGCAACACGCCGTTCCAATGGTCGAAGCAAGTTGCGTCTAACTTCGGGGGAACACGTAACGGGTTGGCGGTCAGCTGGCCGGCGAAGATAAAGGCAAAGGGCGAGATCCGCGACCAGTTTACACACGTGATCGACATCGGCCCGACCGCTCTTGAAGCTGCGGGCGTTCCTCAACCAAAGACCGTCAACGGTCTCGAGCAATGGCCGATCGAGGGCACTAGCTTTATATATTCATTCAACGACGCGAAGGCGGCCGGCCGTCACGAGACGCAGTATTTCGAGATCTTCGGGAACCGCGGCGTCTATCACAACGGCTGGTTCGCGGGCACCGTGCACAAAGCCCCCTGGGAAGGAGCCCCGAGACGCCCACTTCTTGAGGATATCTGGGAGCTTTACAACGTCAACGAAGATTTCAGCCAGACCAACAACCTCGCGGCCAGCAATCCGACGAAGCTCAAAGAGCTCCAGGATCTGTTTATGGTCGAGGCTGCGAAGTATAACGTGCTGCCGATCGACGACCGAGTTATCGAACGATTCGATGCAGCGACCGCCGGACGCCCCGATCTAATGGGCGGTCGAATGTCGCTGACGGTTCATGAAGGAATGACCGGGATCGGCGAGAACGCATTTATCAACGTCAAGAACCGAGCGGTCACGCTCACTGCGGATGTCGAGATCCCGGCTGGCGGTGCCAATGGTGTAATCATTGCCCAGGGCGGACGCTTTGGCGGATGGACGCTTTGGATGAAGGATGGCAAGCCGATGTACACGTACAACTTTGTCGGATTGGAGGAGACCACCGTCGCAGGCTCCGAGAGCGTTGCGCCAGGAAAGGCAACAATCGTGATGCAGTTCGATTACGAGGGCGGTCGCGGTAAAGGCGGGCCGGTAACGCTCAGCGTCAATGGCAAGCAGGTCGGCTCAGGACGCCTGACCCGAACGGAACCGAACGCTTTTTCGGCCGACGATCTCGCCGATGTCGGTGTCGACGAAGGGACGGCCGTTGCGAAGGGCTACACCGAACACACCAGTAAGTTCACCGGCCGCATCCATAAGGTGCGGGTGGATATTAGGTAGTAGTCAGAAGTCAGAAGTCAGAAGTCAGAAGTCAGAAGTCAGAAGTCAGAATCTCTCTCACTTCATCACACATGCGGCTGTAACTTTTACCAGTTATGGCCGCCTTTTTTCGACGATAAATTGGATATGAGGGTAAAACGTTTCGCAAGAAATTAATAAAAGGAGATGTAAGAAAATGAAAAGATCACTCACCATTTTTGCCGGACTCTACCTGGTCGCATTTGCGCTGTGTGTTCAGACGGCAAGTGCGCAGGAGAACGCGACAAGGTTGATAAAGCAGTTGGAAGACGATTCCGATCGATTCAGTAATTCTGTTACGAAAGCACTCGATAAGAGCAGGTTTGACGGCACGTCGACCGAAGACCAGCTCATCCGGTACGTGCGCGATTTCGAAGACTCCATCGACCGGCTCAAAAAGGGCTGGGACAAGGGTGAAGATCCCACGTTGCTCGCGAGGGAAGTGCAGACCAGGTCGAAAGCGATCGACAAATTTCTGAAGAAGTATCCGCTCGGCGGCGACACCAAGACGGATTGGGGCACCGTGAGATCGGACCTCATTCGTTTGAAGAATACCAAGATGATCAAGACGTCCTGACGCTAGCCCTCCTGGCGCTTGGCATGACTATCTCGGCTGTAACTTTTACCAGTTATGGCCGATTTGTTTTTGGCCCAAGCTATCAACCAAGGTAAGCCAAGTCGGCGAGAGATAATTATGCAAACACATACTAAACCCTGGAGGCTACGAGTAGCGCTACTCGCCGTATTTTTAGTTCCGGTCGCTATTTCTGGCCAGGAGACCGAGCAGCAGAAACGTGTAACTGATTTCAAGCAAGCAGTTCAGAAGAGCATGGCAGGGTTGCGCAAGTACGAATGGATCGAGACTACGACCGTCATGCTGAAGGGCGAGGTGAAATCGCAAAAGCAAAATCGGTGTTACTACGGAGCCGACGGCAAGATCCAGAAAGTTGCCATGGGCGATGTTGGCCCTCCGCCGCCGCAACAGCCTTCCGGCAGAAGAGGACGGCTAAAGAGCCGGGTGATCGCGAAAAAGAAGGAAGAGATGTCGGAGTACATGAAGCAGGCCGTCGATCTCGTCCATCAATATGTTCCGCCAGATCCGGCACGCATCCAGACTGCAAAGGATTCCAAAAAAGTTGAGGTCGCACCGGTCGAACCGGAACGTGTCGTTCGCGTGAGCTTTCACGATTTCATAAAGCCGGGCGACCTTCTCTCGGCAGACTTGAACGTTCAGTCGAACGCGATCCTCGACGTCAAAGTTTCGACCTGGCTCGAGGATCAACAGGACGGCATCACGCTCACCGTTGCGTTTAGCCAACTGCCGGACGGGACGAGTTATTCAAACCGGACAACTCTCGACGCAAAGTCCAAGGACATCAAGGTCGTGGTGGAGAACAGCGGCCACCGCCAGTTATGAAACTTCTACTAATTATTTCGGCATTGATCGAGGCAGCCGTCGGAACGTCGATGCTCATTCTCCCGGCATTCACTGCTTCGATGCTGCTTGGCGTACCGCTGGACACTCCGGCAGGTTTGGTTGCCGCTCGGATCGCCGGAGCCGGTCTTGGAGCTCTTGCCATAGCCTGTTGGAACGCGAAAGACGGTGAACGATCGGGTCCGGCGATGGGAGTCGTAGCGGCTATGTTGTTTTACAACTTCGCGGCCGTGGCCGTTCTCGTTTGGGCCGGTATCCGTTTGGAACTTCGCAGTCCTCTGCTCTGGCCGACGATCGTTTTGCATCTCGCACTAGGTGTTTGGTGCACGCTCAGCCTCTGGATCACTCAAAGGAGATCTAGAAATAACTGAACCAGTGGCTGTAAGTTTTGACAGTTCGCGGAAGGACTTTTTCCGCCAAGAATGGAAGCGTTAGATCGAGTACCGCAGCCGGAAATGGGGACGCGGGCAGCAATATCATCAGGAGAAAAGTTTATGAACAGGTTCAAAATTCTCGTAACTCAACTGCTCGCGGTCGCGATGCTCGTGACACCGCTCATGACTGCGTCCGTCGCGGCGCAGGCACCGGCTCCGACAAAGATATTACATCCAACGGATCGTACAATACTGCCCATCCCGCAACCTGATCGCGCGGTAATTAATATTGAGGATGCCCGAAATGCAACCGCTCCGCCGCGGTTCGAGGTGACGGCTCCAAACGGCGCACCCAATGTACTTGTTGTACTGATCGATGACATGGGTTTCGGCATGTCGAGCGCTTTCGGCGGACCGATTAACATGCCGAATGCTACCCGGCTGGCAAAAAATGGCTTGAGCTACAACCAGTTTCACACGACGGCGCTTTGCTCGCCGACGCGATCTGCCCTGATGTCGGGACGCAACCATCATCAGAACAACTTTGGCTCGATCGCCGAGACCGCAACCGCGTTTCCAGGTCAAACCGGCAGTCGTCCGGACAGCGTCGCTTACGGCGGCGAGATGCTGCGTCTAAATGGTTACAGTACTTCCTGGTTCGGAAAGAATCATGAAACTGCGGCTTGGGAAATAAGTCCGTCGGGCCCGACCGATCGCTGGCCGACTCGTGCAGGCTTTGACAAGTTTTACGGCTTTATGGGCGGCGAGACCAACCAATGGGCTCCGTTCGTGTACGACGGTATGACGCCAGTCGAGATTCCCGAAGATCCGAATTATCATTTCACGACCGACATGACGAATAAGGCGATCCAATGGGCGCAAGGCCAGAAATCACTGACGCCGGATAGGCCTTTCTACATGTATTTCGCTCCGGGAGCGACACACGCCCCGCACCACGCTCCGAAAGACTACATCGCTAAATACAAAGGCAAGTTCGATGACGGGTGGGACAAGATGCGTGAACGCACGCTCGCCAATCAGATCAAGCTCGGAGTGGTCCCGGCGGGAACAAAGTTGGCTCCGAAGCCGGCTCCGATCAAAGACTGGGATGCGCTTAGTGCCGACGAAAAGAAACTGTTCGCACGACAGATGGAAGTTTACGCAGCCTTTGGCGAGCACACCGATATGGAGATCGGTCGGCTCATCGACGGAATAGAGTCCACTGGGCAGCTCGACAACACGCTTATTTTCTACATCATCGGGGACAACGGAACGAGCGCCGAGGGCGGAATGAACGGCATGTTCAATGAGATGACTTACTTCAATGGTGTTCCCGAGACCGTCGCGGATATGTTGAAGAACTATGACGCCTGGGGCGACGAAACTACCTATCCCCATTTCTCGGCCGGTTGGGCCGTTGCAGGCAACACGCCTTTCCAATGGACAAAGCAGGTCGCTTCGAACTACGGCGGAACACGCAATCCCGTGATCGTCCATTGGCCGAAAGGGATCAAGGCAAAAGGTGAGGTTCGCTCACAATGGCATCACGTTATCGACGTCGTACCGACGATCCTTGAAGCCGCCGGCTTGCCGCAGCCAAAGAGTGTCAACGGAACGGTTCAGACACCAATCGACGGCACAAGCATGCTTTATTCTTTCGACAACGCTAAAGCTGCCGACCGGCACAAGACTCAATATTTCGAGATCTTCGGAAATCGAGCGATCTATAGTGATGGATTCCTTGCCGGGACCGTACACCGGGCGCCATGGGAATACCAACCTCGTCGTGCGATCAAAGACGATATTTGGGAGCTGTACGACACCCGAAATGATTTCAGCTTGACGAACGATCTTTCGAAGACGAACCCGGCAAAGCTGAAAGAGCTGCAGGCTCTATTCCTTGCGGAAGCGGCAAAGAATCATGCCCTGCCGATCGACGACCGCGGCGTCGAACGGACGAACGCTACTATCGCCGGTCGACCCGATCTTATGGGCGGCAGGCAAAGCCTAACGGTCTACGAAGGAATGCGAGGGATGAGTGAGAATGTCTTCATTAACAACAAGAACCGCTCGTTCACGCTCACCGCTGAGGTTGAAACGTCCGGGGCGACCACGAACGGAGTGATCCTCGCACAAGCAGGACGCTTTGGCGGCTGGAGTTTGTTTGTGAAAGAAGGAAAGCCGACCTACACCTACAATTGGCTCGGCCTCAAGCAATTCTCGGTTTCCTCGACACAGGCGTTGCCAACCGGAAAGGCGACCATCCGGTTCGAGTTTACCTACGATGGCGGTGGAGTGGGTAAAGGCGGCGTTGGTACGTTGTTCGTAAACGATCAGCAAGTCGCTACCGGCAGGATAGAGGCGACACAGGCCAATATCTTTTCAGCCGACGAAGGAACGGACATCGGGCTCGACGAGGGAACGGCTGTAAGCCCTGCATACCAGATACCGTTCAAGTTCAACGGCAAGATCCGAAAAGTAACAATGGATCTTAAACCGATGACGGTTGGCGAAGCATCGGATGCTGGAAGGGTTCGGAGCGAAACCGAACAGCGCACTAAGGGCTCAAACTAAACAATCGGTCCATCGAACTACAAGCGGCTGTAACTCACCAGAGTTACGGCCCTTTTTTTTACATCACGGCATGACCCGCCGTGGCTGTAAGTTTTAACAGTTACGGCCATTTTTGTTTCGGGCGAGAATATTTTGGTAGATATCGCAGCGAACAACAAGTATGAAATTCGTAGTCGCAACCCTATTTTTGGTTTTGATGATCGCCTCGGTCACGCAAGCTCAGACCGCACCGAAATGCGACCCGGTTATCGAGGAATGCCCCACAGCCGAGAAAGCGGTAGGCAAGACCGATGACAGGAAATTCGAAGTTGCAAAATTGGATCCCGAATCATCTCCGCTTATTGGAAAGGCCGCGTTCCAAGAGAAGGATTACCGTCCAAAACCCACTCCAACACCGGCCGATCAGACAACGCAACCTGCAAGCCCGCCGAGCAATGGTTCGAATCCGGCGGATCTGATAACCCGCGTTGAGATGAAATACCAGTTTCAGAGTTTCGGGTCCGGGTATCTACACGGCGTACCGGTCATCCGCGGCGACTACGCATTCACCCGGACGATCTCAGTTCGAATGGACTTGCCGATATTGACCTTCGACTCGAAGACCCCCGGGGTATCGTCACAGACGGGGATAGGCGACATCGTGACCTCGATGACGTTTGTAAAGATCTTCTCAAAGAAGTTTGTCGGTGCTTTTGTACCAAGGATCGACTTTCCAACGGCGTCATACTCAAGCCTCGGTTCGGGTAAATATTCGTTCAAACCAACGCTTGCCGGAATTACGCCGCTCGCCCCGGGACTACTCTTCGCCGGCGTCGTCGAATACCGTGTCTCGTTTGCGGGCCAACAGAACCGCGCTGACATCAATGAAATTTCGCTCAAACCCATTCTTCTTAAGTCATTTTTGAAAGGTCCGTTGAAAGGATACTACGTCAACCCGAAGCTCGAGCTTCTTGTCGATTTCGAAACCAACAACAGAACCACGACGCAGGCAGGTGCCGAATTTGGAAAGGCGCTCAACAAGAATGTGGTTGTCTTTGCGATCCCGACATTCCACATTGCCGGAACCAAAAAAGAGAGCTTCAAGCTGGAAATTGGTTTTCGCTATTTGTTCAGGTAGCCGACCAGGCAAAATTCATGAACAGAACAGAAACTGAAACGCAGATGCCGAAATTCTCGCTTGTGGGCGGTGGGTTGGTCTATCGTCTATCGCGGTGGATCGGGCTGTCGGGTCTTGAGATGGAATTTGGTGTGAGACGCGTGATCATTCTCATTGCGATCACCTGGCTGCCATTGTTCGTCCTGTCGTTTTTTGAGGGATCTCTCTTCAAGGGAGTAACTGAAGTACCGTTCCTTCTCGACGCCGAGACCCAGGTGCGCTTTCTTGTCGCACTTCCGGTTTTGGTTATTGCCGAAGCGGTCTCTCATCTACGGATCGGAGCTCGCATTGACGAATTCGTGGATCGAAGCATCATAAGCGGCGACGAAATACCGAAACTCCGGGACACGATCAATCGCGCGCATCGCGTGCGTGATTCTATCTGGCTTGAGATCGGACTTGTCATTCTGGTTTGTACGGTTGGCGTCGGAGCATGGCGCAGTCAGATGGTGTCCACGGCCCCAAGCTGGCTCGCAGTTCCGGACGGGACGAACATGAACCTGACTCGGGCAGGTTATTGGTTCGCACTCGTGAGCGTTCCTATCTTCCAGTTTTTTCTGGTTCGCTGGTACGCACGCTTTCTGATCTGGCTTTGGTTCCTGTGGCGAGTTTCCCGGCTTAAGCTCAACCTGATAGCGACCCATCCCGACCGTGCCGGCGGGATCGGCTTTTTGAGTAAAGCTACATACTCATTCGGCTTTCTCCTTTTCACTCAAGGGGCACTGCTTGCGGGGCTTATCGCCAACCTGATACTTCACGGCGGACGACAGTTGATGGAGTTCAAGGTCCAGGCTTTTGGTTTTGTTGTCTTTTTTGTCGCGCTGATCTTTGCCCCGTTAGCGGTTTTTATCCCGGCGCTTTTGGCGACAAAACGTCGGGGATTGGGCACGTATGGTCTGCTCGCAAGCCAGTACACCGAAGCATTCCAGAAAAAATGGATCGATGGAATTGGTCGGGACGATGACGAATTCCTCGGCACCGGTGATATACAATCGCTTGCTGATTTGGGAAACAGCTATTCGGTGATCAAGGAAATGAATATCGCCCCGTTCGGATTACAGGATGTACTGCTGCTCGTCGCCGTGACAGCCATCCCTCTGTTGCCGCTGCTGCTGTTTATCTTCTCGATAGAAGAGCTGGTCGATCAGTTGGTGAAAGTGATTTTGTGAAACCGGTGTAAATATTCCTTGGGTTTCTTAGAAGGTCCGGTTTAGAAAGTTTCCGTATCCTTTGTGCCTTCCGTGGTTGTTGATTTTCTGAAGCAGCATCCACGGAAAGCACGGAAAACACCGATAGAAAAATCGCGTACCATTACGCTTTTGTTATTTCTCCAACGTGTAATGTCATTCCGCATTCCGCATTCCGCAATCCGCAATCCGCATTTCTTCCTCCCTGTAATTTTTGCCAGTTAACGTACCCGCTGTTCGATCTCACAATTCGTATTGACACATGCAGTTTTCATTTCTATCTCAGTTCAGTTCGGTCGGAATGGCATTTGTGCTCTTTCTATCGATGATCGTGGTCTGCTGGGGCGCTTCCCGATTAGCGTCGCGTGGTGAAGACAAGGAAACTTCTGGCAAGTTCGGTCCGGTCGAGGGATCGCTGCTCGGCCTGCTCGCTTTCCTATTGGCTTTTACATTTTCGATGTCGGCTTCCCGGTATGACGCACGCCGCCACGTATTGGTCGAGGAAGCGAATGATATCAGCACCGCAATACTGCGTGCGGATCTATACCCGGAAACGGAGCGCACAGCGTTCAGGACCGATTTTAAGGATTACGTCGAAACGAGAATTGATTTCTACGAAGCAGGATTCGACCAGGAGAAAGTAAACGCCAATCTTGAACGTTCGGCGATCATCTCTGCGAAGATCTGGGACCGAGCGGCATTGCTCGCCCGTGATCGGGACAACCTGATCCCGTCGTATCACATGATCCCGGCGCTGAATAACATGATCGATATCGTAACGACAAGGAATGCCGCGCGACACGCTACCATTCCCGATTCGATCCTCTGGATGCTTTTCGTTTTATGTCTTGTAGGCAGTTTTTTGGTTGGATATAACCACAGGGACATAGCGTCGTCGCGGGTCGTGGTGGTCGTCTTCGCGCTCATGATCTCCGCGTCGATATTTCTCATCCTCGACCTCGACCGGCCTTCGCACGGTTTGATCACTCTGGAAGAAACGAACAAGAACATTGTCGATCTGCGAACGATGTTCGAGAACGATAACTGAGACTCGAAGGTGCCTTATGAAGCTCAAGATAAATTTACTCATGGCAGCGCTCTTTGCGGGGATGATGTTTTGTTCCCACGTTTCTGCCCAGAAGGTCGACTATTATGTCGCGGCGGGTACGTCCTTCGCACAATACAAGACATACAAGTGGCAACGGGCAAACAAGGCGCTATATCCGGAGAAGGCACTCGATGAGATGTTCATCAATGTGATCGCCGGCGAGCTGGCACGGAAAGGCCTTTCACTTTCTGACAGCGATGACGCTGACCTGATTGTTACTTATCAGATCGCGATTATGGACGACATGGAGTGGAGTGCGGGTCATAGCACAATTCCATGGCAGGGGATGGTTGGTGCCCCGGGGCTCCAAGGTGGTCCGGTCGGAGGGACCAACACAATAAAGAAAGGTTCCTTCATTCTGGATTTCTACGACGTCAAGCAGAAGCGCCAGGTATGGCAGGCCCACGCCACGAAAACACTCGCCGATACGACCGATTTCAAGAAGCGCGAGAACAATACAAAAAAGGCAATGGCGAAGATATTCAAGAATTACCCGCCGCGGGCTAAGTAAAACGTCGCCGTGTGACTGTCAGAAGTTACAGTTACCCGCCGTATCCTGTGCCTGTACTCTCGTGGTATTTACCGGACGTGTTGGCATTCGCCGGAATCGATGGAAAGGAGCTGATCAGAAATGAAAAAATTCAAATATTCGCAAGTGTTTATGATTGCCATCGCGCTCGTTATTAGCGCCGCAGCATTTCAGACGGTTGCCGGTCAAGCGAAGAAGAAGCCGAAGATCGTCTACTACTCGATCAAGGCGGGCACGACGTTCCACGTTCGGCTGGAGGGAGCCCTGAGCTCTAAGAACAATCGGGTCGGAGATACATTTCGAACGACGACGATGGATCCGGTTTATTCGAGCAACGGCGTAATACTCATTCCTGACGGAAGCACCATTTCCGGTCGTGTGAGCTCCGTGACACGAGCCGCGAAGAATGGTAATCCGGGGTCGATCGGTGTGGATTTCACCTCGATTACGCTCCCGAACAGACGGCGAGTTGCTATCAACGGCATGCCCGTACCCGCCGACGAAGGAAAGAACATCGTTAATAATGAAGGTACAGTCTCGGCGAAAAAGACGTCGAATCGTAATTTGAAATTCATCGGCGGCGGTGCGGCGGGAGGCGCCGTGATAGGCGGAATTGCAGGAGGCGGGACTGGTGCGGCGATCGGCGCGGGTGTTGGCGCTTTGGGAGGCTTCATCGGCAAAAAGATGTCAAAAGGAAAGGAAGCCGAGGTCAAGTCAGGTACCGAATTCGGAGTTTATCTGAACAGGAACATCGCGCTGCCGCGATATGCTCCTGCACGGCAGTAGTCCGTACGGAGGAATTATGAAAATACAAAAATGGGTGATTGCCCTGACGTGCCTGTCGCTCGCGCTCGCGCTCGCGGCGATCGGCTGCGGCAACAGCAATACGGCAACATCAAATGCAAAGCCTGCCGAGAGTACGGCGAAGGCGGATGAGATCCTGGCTAAGATGACCGATAAGATCAAATCCAGCCCGGCCGTCAGCTTCAAGACTGCCGAGGCAACGGATCGTCCGAAGCGCGGCGGTTCAATTGAGAAGCTGAATATCACCCGCGATGTCACGTTCAAGAGTCCGGACAAACTGTATTTCAAAGCCACGGGCGACCGCGACCTCGAAGCCTTCTACGACGGAAAATCGATGATACTGATGTCGCACAAGGACAAGGTTTGGGGGCAGCTCACGGCGCCGCCGACGATCGGTGAGACGGTCGACAAGATCGAGGCGCATTACGGTATGCCGCTTCCGGTGGCCGACCTTCTTGGTCTCGATCCGACCGGCACTCTAAGAAATTCTGCGAACACAGGCACGGTTGAGAAGGAAACGGTCGGCGGTGTGGAATGCAACGTACTTAAGTTTCAGAACGAGAACGTGAACTGGGAAGTCTGGATCCCGGCAGCAGGCGATCCGCTGCCAAAAAAATTCCACGCAAAATACAAGAAGGCAAAGGGGCAGCCTGAATCGACGATCGAATTCAATGATTGGAACCTGTCGCCGCAGATAACGGACAACACATTCCTGGCAAACATCCCGGACGCATACGAAGGAATACCGATCATCCAGCGTGCATCGGCGGTAATTCCAAAGCTCGAGGCCGGAGAGAAAGCAGCTGCTAACTCGAACTCGAACGCCGCAGCACCGGCGGAAGCGGGGAAGAAATAGAAGCGGTGGGAGTAACAAAATGATCAGAAATAAAACAAAAATACTTTATTGTCTTTCCGCACTGGTGATCGCGATCTGGATGGTTGTCGGCTCGCCGCTCGGTGACGTGTCGGCACAGCGGCAACGATCCTCCGCGTCGCGAAGCACGACAACGCGAAGCACTACGCGGAGCACAAGCGGAAGCGTTCAGCATTCGACCGCGACTCGAACGACAACGACGCATCACACGACAGCGACAACGACGGCCGGATACCATCACGGAAGCACGGCATATCATGGCGGCACGTACCATGGCGGCACAACGGTTCATCACGGTGAAGAAGGCTACGCAGCGGTCGGCCCGCGCGGTGCGGTTGTAGCCGGTGAAGAAGGCGCGGCTGCGGTGACTCGACGCGGTGTTGTCGTAGCCGGTGAAGAAGGTTATGCGGCAGCAGGACGCTACGGCGGTGTCGTGGTCGGCGAAACATACGAGTCTCACGATGCGTGGCGGACGGCCGCGGCCGTGACGACGGGCATCGCTATCGGAACGATGCTCGCACATCCGCCGACAGGTTATACGACGACCGTCTACTCAGGAACAACATACTATGTGATGGGAACAACCTATTACAGACGTGTGTACGTCAGCGGCGTAGTTCACTACCAGGTCGTCGCTCGTCCTTTCTAAAAGCGAGCTGACGAATTTCCAGCTCGGCGCCTGGGTGCGGCGGATGGCGGGCGCGAAGGGCGAATACCTCGAACTCAGCCCCGAGGAGGAACAGTTGGAGAAACGCGCGCGCGAGCTGCGCAAGCAGGAGGATCAACTCAAGAAAGCCGTCGAGC
>JANMUW010000300.1:0-12228 GCA_031392105.1 Acidobacteriota bacterium
ACGCTGGGGGCTTTATGCTGTCACTCGCTAACGCGAGCTTTCGTTTATCTCGCCTTAACTTGGCGCCTATGGGGCGTTGCACCAGGCTAAATTACGCCCGCACCTTTGGTGCTTATGAACGTTTTGCGCGGTCTCTCGCACTGGCTTAATTCCTTCGCACGTTGCGTGCTTCTAACGGATGAGAATTCGATGCAGACCACGGCTTAACGTATAATCCTCACATGCCTGGATTCTACGAAGTAATGATCGAGCGCAACTTCTCATCAGCGCATCAACTGCGCGGTTACAAAGGGAAGTGCGAGAACCTTCACGGTCACAATTACAAGATCGAGATCTTTGCCCGAGGCGAAGAGCTGAACAATATCGGCTTGCTGATCGACTTCGGCGATCTCAAATCTGCCGCGGACGAGATCGTGAAATATCTCGATCATCGAAACATCAACGAGCTGCCGCCGTTCGACGAAGAACTAAATCCGTCCGCCGAAAATCTCGCGAGGTATATTTTGGAGTATGTGAACGGCCGCGTCGCCGATGAACGCGTGCAGGTTTACAAAGTTCGGTGCTTCGAGACGCCGACAAGCGTCGCGACCTATACAGTTGAAAAGTGAAATGGTGGAAAGTGAAAGAGGAGGGCAACGACGTTTTCAGTCTTGCCCTTTTTTCTTACTCCCAATCCCGCCGATCCCCGCGAGATTTCCCTTTGAACTCTCTCACACCGTCAAGTATTCTTTTGTAAACAATCTGCCAAGGGAGAAAATATGGAACGAAAAACCGCAGACGAATATCCGCAGGAGTTATTGGATCTATTTCATGAGTACCAGCACGGCGATATTGACCGGCGTGCATTCCTCAGGGGTGCGACGAGGTTTGCCGTCGGCGGGCTGACGGTGGCGGCGATCTTCGAGAGCCTGACCCCGAACTACGCGTGGGCACAGACGGTACCGAAGGATGACAAGGATTTGAAGCTTGGTTACGAGACCGTGTCGTCGCCCGACGGAAATGGTTCGATCAAGGGCTATCTTGCGCGTCCGGCGAAAGGAAAGAAGTTTCCTGCCGTGTTGGTCATCCATGAGAACCGCGGCCTCAATCCATATATCGAGGACGTCGCTCGACGACTGGCAAAGGCCGGATTCATGGCGTTCGCTCCTGACGGTCTGACATCGGTCGGCGGCTACCCGGGAACCGACGAACAAGGAGCCGTCGCATTTCGCAAAGTCTACGGAAAGAAGATGACCGAGGATTTCGTCGCCTCGGCGAAGTGGCTCAAGGCGCGGCCCGATAGCAAAGGGAAGTTAGGCGCCGTTGGATTCTGCTTTGGCGGAGGGATGGTAAATCAACTCGCGGTCCGCCTCGGCAAAGATCTTAATGCTGGTGTCGCATTCTACGGCCGGCAAGCCGGAGTCGCCGACGTTCCAAAGATCGAGGCTCCGCTGATGTTCCACTACGCCAGCAACGATCAGGGCGTCAACGCCGGCATCGCCGCGTATGAGGCTGCTCTGACAGCGAACAAGAAAAAGTTCGAGACCTTTACCTACGATGGCAAGCAGCACGGCTTTCACAACGACACGACACCGCGTTACGATGCCGAAGCCGCCAAGCTAGCTTGGCAGCGGACGCTGGATTTCTTTAAGAAAAATCTCAAGTAGTGTCCGGAGCGAAAAGAATGAAGAAGGAATTGTCGTCAAAACAGAGGGAAGCTCTGCTCACCGAATTACAGACGCGCTTTGAGAAGAACATGGGCCGGCATAAAGGGCTTGACTGGGCTAAAGTGCAGACGAAGCTGGAAGCAAATTCCGGAAAACTGTGGTCGCTCAATGAAATGGAAAGCAGCGGCGGCGAGCCTGATGTCGTCGCCTTCGATAAAAAATCAGGCGAGTATATTTTTTTCGATTGTTCGGCGGAGAGTCCGAAGGGCCGGCGAAGTATTTGTTACGATCGCCAGGCGCTCGACTCGCGAAAAGAAAATAAACCGAAAAGCAGCGCTGCTGATCTGGCGGGGCAAATGGGGATCGAGCTTTTGACGGAAGATGAGTACCGACAATTGCAGATGCTTGGCGAGTTTGATCTGAAGACGTCGAGCTGGATAGAGACACCATCTGAGATCAGAAAACTTGGCGGTGCTCTTTTTTGCGATCGCCGATACGATAAGGTCTTCCTCTATCACAACGGTGCCGAATCTTATTATGCTGCCCGGGGATTTCGAGCCTCTCTTCGCGTCTGAATATATTGGAGTGAGTTCCGAGACTAGCAAGACAATCCGGAGGCAAAAGACTATGAAGCCAATTCTTTCCGCAGTTGTTTTTGTGCTTGTAATATCATCGATCGCCTTGGGGCAATACAAGAAAGGAAGCGTCGAGGATAAGTTGATTCAGATGGACAAGGCGTGGACGTCTGCTGAATTGAAAGGCGATAAGCAGGCGGCTGGAGCGCTTGTCGCGGACGATTACGTCGGCACTACTCAGCGAGGCGAGACCGAGAATAAGACTCAATACCTTGCGGGGGTTGTGCCAAATGCCGACATGGTCAAGTCCGACGATTACAAAGTGACGCTCTATGGCAGCACGGCGATAATGACTCATCGCGCAACAGTCTCGGGCGTCCGGAACGTGCAATTCCGCAGCACTCACATCTGGATGAAACGCGGTGGCAAGTGGAGGATCGTCGCTCACCACGGCAGTCTGGTAGCTCCGCCGATTGAATGACTGACGGGGCTCTCTGCCAGCACGGCTAAACGGTTAACTCGCCGCCCGAGCCATCGCTTTCGGTCCTCGCACACTCAACGAGCAAAACTTGTTTCAAAAGTGGAGATCGTGGGGTTTCCTAAAAAAGAACCTGCGGTGAATTCAACCCAACCATCAGAAACAATGACTCAAATCAAATACACAACCGGTTTATTTATTCTGTTGCTATCCCTCGTCGGTGTTTCCAGAGCGCAAAGTTCAAGCGTTCGAATGACCCCGAAAACCGTCAAGAATGTGGAAGGCTATTTAGAGAAACTCGAAAAGATAGGCTACAGCGGTTCGGTGTTGATCGCCTCGAACGGCAAACCTGTGATATCCCGGGGATATGGTTACAGTGATCACGAAAGGAAGCTCAAAAATTCTCCGAAGACGATATCTGACATCGGGTCGATCACTAAGCAATTCACCGCGGCGGCGATCCTGAAGCTGGAGATGCATGGCAAACTTTCGACCGAAGATAAGATTACCAAATATTTTCAAAGTGTCCCGCCCGATAAGACGGATATTACGATCCATCAATTGTTGCGGCATTCGACGGGATTGCAGGGAGGGGTCGGAGGCGATTATGAAAAGATCGGTGAGGCGGAATTCATCGAAAGGGTTTTTGCTTCGACGCTCAGATTTCCCGTCGGAACGCAGTTCTCGTATTCGAACGTCGGTTACAGTCTGCTCGCATTGATCATCGAGAAAGTATCCGGTCAAAGTTACGAGCAATATTTGTACGAAAATCTTTGGAAGCCGGCCGGCATGGAAATGACCGGCTACTCGCGGCCAGGTTTTGATAAAGATCTGATCGCCGCCGGTTATCGAAAGGATGAGCGATGGGGCAAGCCGACAGAAAAGGATTGGCCAGGCGACGCTCCCTACCTGCACCTCAAAGGTAACGGAGGAATTCTTTCCACAACGGAAGATCTGTTGAAATGGGATCAGGCTCTGCTGACAGAAAGAATTCTTTCAAAGGAAGCAAAACAAAAATATTTCCATCCCGTGCTCAGGAGTGATGAGACTGGAAAATCGTATTACGCGTACGGTTGGGACGTCACGAAAACCGACAGGAACACGACCCGCATCTGGCATAACGGATCGAATGGTGTGTTCTTCGCCGATTTCTATCGTTTCGTTGACGAGGGTGTGACGATCATCCTCATGACCAATAGTTGGCAGAGCAGCTTTAACAACACCGGACGAGTCATCTCAAAAGTGATCTTTGAACCTGGATATGAGCCGATCCTTCCGATCGCTGACAATTCGGCGAACCGGACCTTCACCGAGGAGATCATTCAGCTCACATTGACGAAGGGATTGAACGTCGCAACGGAGAGGTATCAAAAGCGAGCCAAGGAGATCGATCTACTGGAAGGCGTTATTAACGCGAAGGGCTACGATCTGATGGGAGAGAAGAAATTGAAAGAATCGATAGAGGTATTCAAATTGAACGTCTTCGCCTTCCCGCAATCTGCGAATGCGTTCGATAGCCTGGGAGAGGCGTATCTCGAATCCGGCAACAAAGAAGCGGCGGTCAAGAATTATGAAAAGAGTTTACTGCTCGATCCAGATAACGGGAACGCGCGCGAGGTCTTAAAAAAAATTAAGAAGTAATTAGTCGATCCCGGGGTGAAAGCTCAGAACGTTAGGTTTGAATTCTGACTCCCCGAGGAACGGATTTCTTCAGTGGTGATAGTGAATAGTTGATAGTTTTTCGTACTATCCACTATTAACTATCAACTACCCACTGAAGAAAATCTGAGTATCGTCGCTACGGGAACTTTTAAGAACGAAACTCCTACACCAATAGATCCTCGATCTTCACCGGCAAGTCGCGGACGCGAACGCCGGTCGCGTGGGCGGCGAACCCTCCGAGGCGAAATAAGAAGCGCTCTAAAGCTAGCGCTCTAAACCGAACTCTAAACAGTCACTCGCGCGACGTAGACGGAGTTGACCGACATTGAGTTCGTATAAGGATTTGGGAATTCCACGTTGTAAGCTGTCGCGGAGCCGAATACATCACCGAGGCGCTCGGTAAAGTTATCGCTGGCCGGATCGTCGGACCAAAGAGCAAAGGATCCCTCGGGTTTTATCTGATCTCGAATCGGCGCGAGACCTTCGGATGTGTACAGGGATTTGTTGGTTGGATGGAGTAAATGCTCGGGCGAATGGTCAATGTCTACGAGCACGGCGTCGAATTTTCTCCCGGGTGCGTTCGCGTCGAAGCCCGTGCGTGCAAGCTCAAAAAAATCGCCCTGCCGCAGCTCGCACCTCGAATCGTTCGTCAGCACAGTGCCCAACGGAACGAGTCCGTCCCGATGCCAATCGATCACCGTTTGAAAAAGATCGATGACGAGCAGCCGGTTTACCTTTTTGCTCTTCAAAGTCTCGGCGGCGGTGTATCCCAAACCCAACCCACCGATCACGACATCCAATTCGCCTTCCAGGGGTGAAAGTCCCAGCGTTGCGAGTTGCCGTTCGCTCTTTGTGAAAAGGCTCGACATCAGATACTCGTCACCGAGCTTCACTTCTAAAACTTCCCGGTTCTGCAGCAAGGGTTCCAGCCGTCGACGAAGTGTGAGGTCGCCGAGCGGTGTCTTTTGATATCCAAGTTCTTGAACGACCAACTTCTACTCCTCCGAATTCTCGGCGGCCTTCGACATTGCCGCATAGAAGGATACACGAAGGAGATTGCCGTTGCCCCAGGGGAAAGCAAAACGCGCGTGACGGGTGATCACTTCGCCGTGAAGCCAGCCGTCACCTCGTTCTTATGCGCTGCGAAGGCTGCGAGGACCTCTCCTTTCTCTTTTGCGGGCACTTTGGCGAAATCAAGAGTGCGCCCGAGCTCAGCCGCGACTTCGTCAAATTCCGCGGGCGAGATCTTGAGGTCACGATGCGCGTTTTCAAGACCCAAGGGAGTACTTCCCGGTTTTGTTGGCGAGTATTTGAATGGACCGCCCGACACCTCGCATACCCAGAGTGTCCGCATAAACTTGAGACCCGGTAGCCGGTTGAGATTGTTCCGATGCCAGCTCCTGAGGGCCGGGTTTTTCGAGTTCTTTCCCACGATCGGGTTCTTAATGAGGGCGTCACTAAAGTGGTCAACCACCTGTGCGATGGCGAAGACGCCGCCAAGGCGTTCATACAGACTCTTCTCGGTCTGTGCAGCAGCCTGCCCGGATGTCCCGACTAAAAGGACTGCCAGAGCCATTACTATCGCCAGCGATCTAACGATTGAAAATTGTGTTTTCACGATACATCTCCTCCCTGGTTATTGTGAACCGCCAGCGACATGACGTCCGGCAATTCTTTGAAAGGGGGGAAATCTCGCAGCAGCGTTATGATCCGCTCAGCACTATATTCGTGGACTATCGTAATAATACCAGATGCTGGGTGTGCCAGGTCTAAAAACGCTGGGTCAATTGCGTCCCGGATCGACGCAGAACTCACCGTCTTGTTCGCGATTTTGCGAACGGAGCTGCTGTAAGACTTCGTCTAAGTTTGGCGAGTAATCATTCTCTGTCGAAACATGAACCGTCGGCACGTTGAAATTCGGAGCCACATACTCTTTTGGCGTCCCGGTAGTGCCTGTCGCCCGATAGAGTGCAACGCGTTTGTCCTCGTGATAGATCTCGCGGAGCGGATCGGCCAGCCCCCTTTTCAAGTGCCTGTGCGCCGCTAACTCTTCATCAACCGAGCAGACGATGAGAAAAGGAAGACTCAGCTCAAGGATCCGCGGCATTCTGGGTTCCCAAACGTGATGTTGGAATGCTGCCTCGATGATGACAGAGACATTGTTGGTGAGATATTGGTAGATGACATCGAAGAAGAAATTAGACACGATGCCATCGGTGTCAGACGGAAGTTGATCGTGCTTTACGCCGAAGGTGTTGACGTAACCCTCCTTGATCTCGTCACGGCTTATGACCGGCAACCACAATCGTTGAGCCAGCTTTTTGGATAGGGTGGTTTTTCCAGCCCCCGCCCGGCCCGTGATGATGATGCATTTTGGTTTCCGGTTCATGTTTCGCGAGGCCGACCAAAAAACAAGACGTAACCATCCCGGTCCTTGAGCTCGAAGCCGCGCAGGCCGTCGTGAGTATCTTTGAGCGGTTCAGAGAATTCGACATTTCGCGAGGCAAACTCGGCCGCGAGCGCGTCGGGAGCTGGAACAAATACATATGCGTCCCAGCGTGCCCCGGGCTCGCGCATATAGTTGGGCAGCGGATCTACGCCGACATCCTTGAAAAGGATCATCGCTCGGCCACGCTGCACGATGCCGAAAAAGATGTCATCTTCGGACGGCCCTTGAAAAGTGATCTCGAATCCAAGTTGGTCGCGATAGAACGAGATGGCCTTCGGCACATCTCGCACAATGAAGAACGGCGAGATGCCGCCAACTTCCGGTTGTGTCATGGTGGATCCTCCAGGGCTCTCATCCCCTCCGGTTAGCTAATATTTTCACAAACGAACCCGAGCGGAGCTCGTCCATCGTGATACTTGTCCGCCTCGTCGCTTCGTCCGCGGTGATCGCCCCGCAGTTGATCGCCCTGATGAAGTAGTTTAGTAATCCCTGGCCGGTGGCGGCGTCGTCAAAGATGTCGCCGACAAGCGTTGCGCGGGCGGCCTTTTCGATAAAGTTGCTTAGCCGCTCGCTGGCGGCGTCGAGGCCCTCGAGAAAGAAAGTAAAAACTGCAGCGTAGCGAGTCGGCAATTGTCCTGGATGAAGGTCCCACCCTTGATAAAACGCGTTCGCAAGCGAGTGCCTGCAGTGATCGTAGTGGAGTTTCCATGCACGATGGACCGCCGTGTTATTTTCCGCGATCTGGTCAGGTGTCAGATCGTCGCCGCGATGCGGAGCGACCGGCATTATGTTCGTCGCACCATCCGACAGCCAGACGCCGGTCCCGCCGAGTGCTACTTGCATGAAACTCCGCGCGAAATCGCACGCCGGATGGAGCATATCCTGATACGCCGCCGTGATCTCGCAGCTCGCCGTGTAATCGTAAACACCGAAATGGGCGGCGGTGCACCGACCACGCGCAGCATCGAGCAAACGCGGTATTGCAATCTCGCCGTCGGGTCCGACGATCGATTGAGTCGTTTCGATCATCATATCCATCTTGAGCGAGTTTGGTGCGAGGTTAAGCTTTGGTTCGACCTCGTCAAAGATATCGACGAGGGCTGAGACCTGTTCGGGCGTCACGATCTTTGGCAGCGTCACGACAAAATTATCCGGCAGTTTTCCTCCCGATGCCGCCAC
This sequence comes from Acidobacteriota bacterium, assembly GCA_031392105.1. Taxonomy (GTDB): domain Bacteria; phylum Acidobacteriota; class Blastocatellia; order Pyrinomonadales; family Pyrinomonadaceae; genus OLB17. The sequence continues at coordinate 7,990 of JANMUW010000300.1, forward strand.
TAAGGCGCTCAAGAAAAGGTCGAGTGTACGAATGCTTCGCGCGTGAAGCTCTTCGCTGAACGTCTTGATCCTGATGCCGATGAATGGCGGCAGTGTGCCGTCGGCAATTCCGCGAGCGACTTCCTCGGCAGCCGAAACGGCATGGCCGTCCTCCTCTGCATCGGGGCGTGTGCCGTAACCGTCTTCGAAATCGATACGGAAATCTTCAACGGCCTCGCGTCCGAGTTTTTCGCGAACCCGTTCGAAGATCGTTTCGCAAAGGTTTTCGGGAAGATCGAGGGCGGAACCAAACGTCACGGCGTCCGGTGCAAACTGCTCGAACGACTTGATAGCGAGTTGTCCCAATCTAACGGCTGTGTCCGCCTTGAACAAATGTGCGCCTCCGTAGACGGTATGCACCGGTTGGCGGCGTGCCGTTTCACCGGGAAAGCGTTTTGCGAACGAGGCAAGCGATGGCCGAAGTCTCTCGGTGATGCGTTGAAGAGTTTCAGGTGAAAGTGATGTTGTCATAAAGTTTGTTCTTTGTCCGCGAATTACTCGAAAGAGTTTTGCCCGCGAAATACGCGAAAAGACGCGAAAGGAAGAGAAGGTCTTTTCACGGTCCGTCTTTACGACTGGCCAGCTAGCGTTTTCCCCATTCGCGTCCTTTCGCGTGATTCGCGGGCATAACTATTCTCGGCGCAGCTGGCCTTCGATCAAACCGTGCGGCTCCTCGGTCGGCCAGAAGATCGTGTTGTTGTTCGTCTCGCCGAATTTCGTTACGTCGATCGGGATGCAATGGATGTTCGGCAGCGAGAATGAGATCTCCGTGATCGCCGGATGAGTATTCAGGACCGCCTCGCCCATTGCATGGAGCGTGTGCTGCACCGATAAACTGTCGTGCTCGGCAAAGGTATCGAGGATCGTCTGACGGACACCGGTCCATAACTTTTCCGTTGCCGCTTCCGGATTCACGTAGCGCCAATTCGCCGTGACCGACGTGCAAAATATGCGGTCATCGGTTTCGGGCAGAAACGTGTAATTGTCTTTGAGAAATCCGGCGAAACCCGATCGGGTCGTCTTTATGACCGTCAGATCCTCGAGCCCCGATTCGACGGACGTTTCGTCGCGGGTCATCCTGATCGCGGTCGTCCGCTTCTCGCCGCCGCTCTTTGTGAAGGAGTGCGGATGGGGTTCGCCGTCCATTGGGATGCGTGTGTATTTATGTTCGATGATGTCGATCGAGACGCGCGAGACCTGCTCGTTTTGTTCGAGGAAGTGTCGGGCCAGCCGGAGCCCAAAACTTTCGATCTCCTCGATCTCCGTCGTCTGAGCGGCGAGTGCATAGACCGTATTTTTCATCGTATCGGTCGGCAGGCATTTGCTGTTGTCGCCGGTGGCATGGATGGCGTCGAAATCGCCTTCGAACGCGATCTTCACGTTTATGTTTTGCAGCTCATGCCAGTTGCCGCGACGCGACACTTTCATCAAACGTACGCGGGATTTTCCGTAGTTGTTGTGGACAAGTTGTACTGACATACATTTAGCTCCCGCGATAGGTTGAATATCCGAACGGACTCAGCAACAGCGGAACATGGTAATGCTGCGATGCATCGTTCACGTTGAACGCGATCGTGACGTGCTCGTAAAAACTGTCGACATTGCGATCGCTGAAGTAAGGACCGACATCGAATGTGAGACGGTGAACGGCGGCGACTAACGATTCACTCTCCGGGAGCAGATCGCGTGCTCGACCATCGTCGTCGGTTTTTTGATTACCGATTGTTTCCCAGCCGCCATCGTTTGTCTGACGATCGAGCGTCACGTGAATGCGGGCCGCCGGTTTGCCGATCGAAACATCAAGAACATGTGTAGTTATTGTGCTCATGAGGATAAAACTCCTACGAGGGAGTTTAACGCGGAGATCGCAGAGAACGCGGAGCGAAACAGGCAGCAGGCTCCGAGTTCTCTGCGATCTCCGCGTTTAAAAAACGTATTTCTTATAATCACCCACCGCAAAGTTTCCGTAGTCGGATCTCGGTTATCTTTTGTTGCTCCTCAGCTGCGATCTCTATCTCGGTTTCGCGATCATTTCCAAGACGAGCCCGGCAGAGTTCCAACATCTCCGCCGCGCTTTTTCCGGTAGCACAGACGATGAAGATGAAACCGAACTTTTCGTGATACGCGCTGTTGGCGACGGCAAGTTCTTGCTTCGATAATTCGCTCGCCGCATTCATTCCCGCTTGCTCGCCCGCCGACCACTCGGCCGATCGAGCCTGCTGAGCTGGAGCCGCTTTCGATTCGCCGATCATCGGATGAGCCAAAAAAGCTTCAAGCCGATCGTCAGTGGCGAGGTCCCTCCAAATAGCCGCGGCCGCATTGATCAGCTCGGTTTCCGATTCGAACGGGCGGTAGGCGGACATCAGCCTTGCCCATTTCGTGGAACCGCAACAGTCGCGAAACATCCACTCGACTTCATCTCTTTCTGCCTGATTGATTCGTTCAAGTTCTTTGCTCATCATGAAGCGAGTAGTTTAGTCAATAGTTCGAACCGGCTTCGCTCCGTTAGGAGCGACATGTTTGTAGAAGCAGTGTTGTATTAATGTTACCGCTCCGTGAGGAGTGGAATGTGCCGGTTTCGCTCCTATGGAGCGAGGCGATCGTTTTTGTCTCGTTCTACAAACATTTCGCTCCTGCGGAGCGGCATCCGCGCGGTCCCAGGCGGATCCGGTCCTCTAACCGCCTCCATTAGGGATCCTACCGTACAAACGTAATCGGCTGACACCGCCGTCCGGAAAAATATTCAGTCGTGCATACGTCACATCTCCCCGGTCGGTTAGTTCATCAACGAACGAGTGGCGAGTATGCGGCTGCAGTTTTGTATTCCGGAGCAGCTCCTGCCATTCGACAGAATCCAGTGAATCTCCACGTCCGACATCGATCGAACAGCTCTCAGGATAATTGCCCTTAAAATGTGACGTGTCTACCTCGACGCGAGTGATCCGGCCACGTGTGCCGAGCTTGATGATGCACCAATCGTGACCCGGCCCGCGTCGCCGTTGCGATTCCCACCCGTCACTCATGTCACGAGCCAATCCGGGCATTATCAGATTAATGCGGTGCCCGAAGAACATATCGCTTGCCAATGGTACCGTGCCGCCGTTTTCTGCGGCCGCAAGATCGATCTCGGTGCCGCGGTTTTTTATCGCGTCCCAATCCGGCAAGACATCGCCATAGACTCTAAGGCGAGCGACGCCGCCGTCGGGAAAGATCTTTAGTCGAAGATGGGTTACGCGTTCCGGAAAATCGATCGCGAAGTTATTGCTCGAGTCGCCACTGAGCTCGGACTTAGGAAGGATTTCCGTCCATCGTGTTCTTTCGCCCCGCAGTTCCGCGACGTCCGATTTCGCATCCGCTGAACAGGCGTCGATCGAGCAATGGGAAGGGAAGTTGCCGCGAAAAAAACTCGTGTCGACCGTAACACCTCTGATCCGTCCCGGTGCACCAAGTCGAACGATGCACCAATCGGATTCTTCGTCGAGACGCGGACTTCGTCGACGCATCGTCTCCCACCCGTCCATCCATTTGCCGCGGTCGGTATATTTTCCGTCTTTCCAGATCGCGTCGTTCGGCTTCAACAAGTTTTCTTTCGGAGCAAAGAATTCGTCGTTGGCGAAGAGCACGGCTCCGCCAAGTTTTTCAGAAGCAAGGTCGACAAGGTGCGAGAATTCCATAAAGTTCGGTTCTGCGAGGATTGTATTCTACTTCGCACTATCCATAGCCGTAAAAGTCACCTCCCGATCTTTTTCGTGTTTCTGTGTTTCTCCGTGATTCGTATATCCGTAATGTCCGGCCCGTTCGTGTGTTTCGTGTGATTCGTGGTTCCGCTTTTTAAAGCAAACCACGAAGCACACGAACCCCACGAAAAAGAACACGAAACAAGAAGGTCTCAAATCAAGAGGTGACCTCGTTGCACGTTGGTTCAAGAGAAAACCGAGCCACAGAATACACGGATTGCAGCGGAAAGAATGAAAGATACCTCGAAGGAAATTCTAACTAGGTAATCAAATTTCCGACGATTGTATTCGCAAACTCGCCATTTGCATAAGCTTCTCGGCCACCGACGTAGGTCGTCCGGACGCTGCCGAAAAGCTCCATCCCCGCGTATGGCGTCAACTTGTGGCGATGTTCGATCAACTCAGGTCGCAGCGTGAATCGCGCGTCAGGATCCCAAACTACGATATCGGCATCGAAACCCGG
>JANMUW010000504.1:0-2070 GCA_031392105.1 Acidobacteriota bacterium
GCAGCTCTGGGCGAAATATCTCACAGATTGGACTTTTTGGAATCACATTCGAACGGTCGCGTCGCTGGCCGCATGCGCGAGTCTGATCATGGCGCTGGTCTTCAGTCGATAAAGGCGCCTTTGGTTTTTGTCGCCGAAGGCGACCGACACTAAAGCCTGGGGTTGAGCGTGCGAAGCGAGTGAAACCCCAGGTGACTTGGCCAGCCGCTGTCGTCGCTGAAAGCGACGGACATCGATCAATCCCAACAAAACCGTTCGTCAAATTCAACATCATATTTCCTGAATAATTCGCGGAACTCATCTTCGTACTTTGACCCTGATGATGGAACTTTTGGGGCTTATGTCGCCGATGAGTTCGGAATCGTTGTTGCGTCCCAACGAGACAAGAAAATGGGAATGATTTGTCGTGCCGTTTGCCGTGATCAATCTCGCACGATTACCTTCAACGATCCCGTGAATGTAAGCGTAAAGACCGGCTTCGATTTCCGGCACAATTAAATCCGCGCGATTTTTGGTTGAGAAAACGATGTGGACGAGTATTTTGACTAATGATTGTGGCATGGGAGTTTGTGCGTCGCTTTCAGCGACGGGTCTTTTTCTTCAACGTGCCTAGGGTTCCGCCTACGGCTTCACCCTAGGCTTTAGTGTCGGTCGCCTTCGGCGACGGCATTCGCCAGCATCTCTCTCTCAGTGTAATTTTGTAATTTCGTAAGTCTTAATTTCGTAATGTCGTGTCAAAATCCTCTTCGATGATCGACCTTCGCAGCGATACAGTTACAAAGCCCTCCGACAGAATGCGTGCGGCGATGGCGGCGGCCGAAGTTGGCGACGATGTATTCGGCGAGGACCCAACCGTAAATCACCTGCAGGAGCACGCGGCCGACATCTTTGAAAAGGAAGCAGCGTTATTTGTCCCGACCGGCTCGATGGGAAACGAGATCGCGGTCAAGCTTCACACCAAACCAGGACAGGAAATTATCATCGAAGAGCGCGGACATATTTTGAATTACGAACTTGGCGCCGCGGCGTTGATCTCTGGCGTAACGATCAGGCCAATAAAAAGCGGTGACGGCTCGGGACATTTGAAATGGAGTGAGATCGAGCCGGCACTCAAGATCAAACCGCCCAACTGGATCGCTCCGACCGGACTGATCTGTCTGGAGAACACGCATAATTTCGCCGGCGGAACCGCGATGACCTCAATAGATTGCGCCGATGTTTGTGAAAAGGCGCACGCGGTCGGTTTGCCGGTGCACATGGACGGCGCACGGATCTATAATGCATCGATTGCATTAAACGAATCGGTGGCGGATCTAACGCGTCACTGCGATTCGGTGATGTTCACACTATCGAAGGGCCTCGGCGCTCCGGCCGGCTCGATGCTGCTCGGATCGAAAGATTTCATTGTCGAGGCTCGAGTCTGGCGAAAACGCCTCGGCGGCGGCATGCGTCAGATCGGCATCCTTGCGGCGGCCGGTTTGATCGCGCTCGAAGATGGGCCGAAGCTCCTGCCTGAAGATCATGAGAATGCGCGGACGTTAGCTGCAGGCTTGGCTGCGATCGACGGTATTTCGATCGATCTATCGAAGGTGCAGACGAACATCGTAATCTTCGAGATTTCCGGAACGGGAAAAACGTCCGCCGAGATTTGCGCGGGATTGAAAGAGGCTGGTGTGCTTGCGATCGGAGTCTCGGCCACGCAGATCCGAATGGTGACGCATTGCGATGTGAACTCCACCGGCATCGAACGAACGATCGCTGCGCTTCGTAGAATACTCGTTTGAACTTTGCGGCTTTGCGTCTTTGCGGGAAACGATCTTCTCCCGCAAAGTCGCAACGACGCAAAGACAGATAACATGAACATCGAACAACTACGAAAATTCTGTCTCTCGTTTCCCGGCGCGACCGAGGATATCAAATGGGGAGCCGACCTCTGCTTTTGCGTCGGCGCGAAAATGTTCTGCGTGACAGGAGCTGACTCCGTCCAGAGCGGCCTCTCAATTAAATGCACGCCGGAGAAGTTTGATGAGCTCATCGAGCGCGAAGGAATTGATCCGGCGGCATATGTCG